>JAUYPV010000124.1 GCA_030697555.1 Hyphomonadaceae bacterium | reverse complement strand
TCAGCAGCGGCGAGAGGTTCAAACTAAAATTTCTTTGCGGTACTAAAGAAAAGCTTTAGCCTGGGCGCGTGGTTATGCTTTCGCATCTCAAATCGCTGCAGGCGCTGGAACTTGCGGTTCGGCTCGGTTCGCTGAAGCAGGCCGCGGACGCGCTCTCGATCACGCCTGCCGCTGTCGGCCAGCGAGTGAAGGCGCTGGAGGACTATCTCGGCCTCGACCTGCTGGAACGTGGACGCTCCGGCTTGCGGCCGTCGCAGTCATTGAGTGTCGCGCTGGCGCATCTGAACACCGCCTTCCGCGAACTCGACGCCGCTGCGACCGCCCTCGACCTGCAGCGCGGCCACGAGATCCACGTCGCTGCGCCATCGGATTTCGCCGAGCTGTGGCTAGCGCCGAGATTGGGGCGCTTCACCGCCCTGCATCCCAACACGCGGTTCAGCATCAACGGCGAGGGCGATGCGCCCATCCGCATCGGGCCGGTCGACTGCGAGATAAGCTTCGGCCCGCCGCGGGACGAGCCGGAATACGACATCCTGTTCCGCGACTACGTGCTGCCCATCAGCTCGCCGGAGAATACGCGGCGCATCGCGGCGCTCGGCCGGCGCGAAAGGCTGGAAGGCTTCCCGCTACTGCATCTCGATTTCTACCGGAACGATCCAGCGGCGCCCGCCTGGCCGGCATGGATCAAGGCCCAGAAGCTCAAGCGCACCGCGCCTGAACGCGGCATCAGGTTCCAGCGCATCACCATGGTGGTGGAGGCGGTGCTGGCGGATGCAGGGCTCACGCTTTGCGGGCTCGCTCTTATTTCCGCTCTCGTCGAGGACAAACGATTGTCGCTTCCGTTCCCGAAGTCGACAGGCGCGTGGACTAGCCACGCGTTTCAGTCGCGCTTTCGCAAAGACACACTCGCCCGTCCGCAGATGCGGCGTTTCAGGGACTGGCTGGTCGCCGAGTGCGCCGAAACAAGGCTCTGGCTGTCGCGCATGGCCGGATAGGCGAGACCCAGCCGTTATCTGTCCTGCGCTTATGGTCCGTCGGAGCCGGGCGCAAGAGCGGCGGCGGGGAGGAAACTAAGGGAGGAAACGCGGGTCATTTTTTTGATCTCCGGTCACATCGATTGTACGTCGTTCGTCACATTGATGACGGGTCGATCCGAAGGAACGTGACCGATGGACGAAAAAGAGGTCCTGGCCCAGCGCTTCGAGGCGGACCGCGGCCATCTGCGCGCGGTCGCATATCGAATGCTTGGCTCGCAGGGCGAGGCCGATGACGCAGTCCAGGAGGCATGGCTACGCCTGGCGCGCACCGATACGGCCGGCGTCTCAAATCTCACAGGCTGGCTGACGACGGTTATCGCGCGTGTCTGCCTGGACATGCTGCGCGCTCACAAGGCTCGGCGTGAAGAGCCGATTGTCGACGCGGAAACGATCGCGAGCAGCGACAATGTGGAGCGCGAAGCGCTGGTCGTGGACTCGGTCGGTCTGGCGATGCTGGTGGTGCTGGAAACGCTGTCGCCGGCCGAGCGCGTGGCGTTCGTACTGCACGACATGTTCAACCTGCCGTTCGACGACATAGCGCCAATAGTAGGCCGCTCGCCGGCCGCCGCCCGCCAGCTGGCGAGCCGCGCGCGCCGGCGCATACAAGGCGCGCCCGCAAACCCTGAGGCCGATCGCGTACGTCAACGCGAAGTCGTCGGCGCTTTCCTTGCCGCATCCCAGGGAGGCGATTTCTCCGCGCTGCTTGCTGTCCTCGATCCCGGCGTGGTGTTGCGCGCCGACGCCTCGGTGATTGCGGCAAGCCTCGCCCGCCTCGGCGATACCCCGTCCCTGACGCCGGAGATTAGCGGTCGCGAGGAGGTGGCGAGGAAGTTCGTGGGCAGGGCGAAGGCGGCGCAACTGGCGCTGGTCGATGGCGACGCAGGCCTGGTGATCGCGTTCGGCGGAACACCGCGGATGGTGTTCGATTTCGTGGTTGTGGACGGGCGTATCGCCGAGATCAGCCTGATCGCAGATCCCCAGAGCATCGGCGCGCTGGATCTGGAAATCTGATGGAGAAACGCATGAAGATCGCGAAAATATTTGTCCTGGCGCTGATCCTTTCCATCGGAGCGCCGAGCGCAAGCGCGCAAAACGCCGAGACCAGCAACTCCGCACTGGTGAGGGTCCGCTACATCGTCAAGGACGTGCCCATCGCCGTGGCATTCTACACGAAGCTCGGCTTCAAGATCGACGCACAGTCCGGACCCTACTTTGCCGCACTATCCCGCGGCGGCGTTCAGCTTCTCCTGAGTCCGCCAGTGGGGCCGGGCGGCGCCTCGCAGCCAATGCCGAATGGCGACAAGCCCGCGCCAGGCGGCTGGAATCGCATCGTTCTCGACACGCCGAACCTGCAGGGCGACGTGGACAAGCTGCGCAAGGAGGGCGTCCACTTCCGCAATGACATCATTGTCGGTCTGGGCGGCAATCAGGTCCTGCTCGACGATCCCTCCGGCAACGTCGTCGAACTCTTCCAGCCCACCGCCGTCTACCAAACACGATGAGACCCCACGCGCTGATCGAAGGCAGTCGAAGCGCCACCCTGCGGCAATGGTGGAGCGTCACGACAACTCTGATTGCCGTAGCCATCCTCATCGAGGCGGTCTTCGCCGGCGCGATGCTGTCGGGTGTCGAATGGGCGCGCGCGGCGCATGCGGCAAACGCAGTCATACTGCTCGCTTCGACGTCCGCAGCCAGTCTCGTCGCCATCGTCACCCTCCGCCGTATCCCGCACGGAACGAAGCTCGGTTTGACTCTGCTGTCGCTGGCGGCGGTGGTCTTCCTCCAGACTGCTGCGGGAAAATTATCCGCAGAGGGCGCCAACCTCATGTGGGCCCATGTTCCCCTCGGCGCCGCCCTGGTCGGTTTCGCCGGGCTGGCCGCGGCCCGCGCCCGTAGACTGGGCGGGCAATGACATGGCGCCAATGAAACGGCGCCGTCCTTCAAACGTATCTCCCGTGTGACCCTATTGAATGAGGACGACCATGGCATCCGTTCGATACATCGTTTCCGATATCGCCAGTTGCATCGACTTCTATCGCGACCGGCTCGGTTTCACCGTCGACATGCAGGCGAGCGGGTTCGCTGCGCTGTCACGCGGTGATCTCCGGCTGTTCATCAACGTGCCCGGCGCCGGCGGCGCTGGAAAAGCCGGAGGCCATCCAGAACCCGGCGGATGGAACCGGTTCCAGATCGAGACGAAGGACCTCGAAGCAATGCTGAAGCCTCTTCGCGCCGCCGGCGCATCCTTTCGCGGCGACATCGCGGAAGGAGCAGGAGGACGGCAAATTCTCCTTGAAGATCCCTCCGGCAACCTGGTCGAGTTGTTCGAACCGAAAGCGCGCCGATAGAGACACGGGTCATCGGAGCGAAGCGCCCCGGACGTTTCCCCGTCAACCTCAAACACCGAGCAGCCGGTCAAACTCCCTCTTGGAGACGCCGTAGCATTCGCACGAGAGCTTTTTGAGGCCCGGCCCGTCGAGGATCGCGACATTGCCGCGTGTGTAGGTGATGAGGCCGGCGCGCTGCAGCCCGCCTGCCGCAATCGAAACGCCCGCCCGCTGAACGCCAAGCATCATCGCGAGGAATTCCTGGGTGAGCAGGAAATTGTCCGATTGCATGCGGTCGCGCGTCATCAGCAGCCAGCGGCAGCAGCGCTGCTCCAGCGAATGGAAGTGGTTGCAGGCGGCAGACTGCGCGACCTGGTTGAACAGGGCGTGGACATAGCGAAGCATGACCACCTGCATCGTGGCGCTCCGCGCCAGTTCCTCCTTGAAGAGCGACGCCTTCATCCTGAGGCCTTCGCCTGGAACCTGGACGTAGACGCTTGTTGGCGCCCGGTCGTCGCCCAGCACGAGAGGCAAACCTACGACGCCCTCGTTGCCGATGGTTCCCACTTCGGCAGCCTGGCCGTTGGCCATGGTGTTCACCAGCGAACCAACACCGGTCTCGATGAAGTAGACGAAGTCGATTTTCTTGTCGGCCTGATAGAGTGACTTCCTGTATTCAAGCTCCACGGGCTCAAGATGCGGGAGAAGGCGCTTGTAGTCGCGCGCCGCGAGCAAGCCGAGCAGCCGGTTGGCGGGCGGATCGGCGGCCTTGGACTTCGTTGCCATGTTGTTGCTCCTTCGCCTCGCTTGAACGGGCTCGCGGTTACAACGTTGCGATAGCGGGACCGAATTCTTAGCGGTCCATTCCGCTTCCAGTCCAGAGGCCGCTACTGATTGCCCGCCACAACAACTGCGGGGTCTGTCCCAAACAGGCGGCGATACTCGCTCACCACCGACCGGTAACACTCGCAGGCGGCCTCCTCGAGGCCGGCGCGGTCGACAACGGTGATACGGCCGTGCTGGTACCGGATGACGCCTGCCTTCTGCAGCGCGGAAGCGGCGATGCTGACCGTCGAGCGGCGCACGCCGAGCATGACGGCGATCAGGTCCTGCGTGAGCGAGAGTTCCGGGATGCCGCTGCGGTCGTGGGCAGCGAGCAGCCAGCGCGCAAGGCGCTCGCCCAGTTCATGGTGGGCGTTGCAGGCGGCCGTCTGCGCGACCTGCACGCTGAAGACGTGGACGTAGCGCAGCAGCAGATCGCGGAGATGCGGAGCGTGAGTGAGCGCGCTGTGCAACGCGGCGACCGGCAGGCGATGCGCTGCGCCGCCAGTCTGGCACATCGTCTCGGTATAGGAAGCTGTGGCGCCAAGGATCACAGAAACGCCGGCCATGCCTTCGGCGCCGATCAGTCCGATCTCCAGCGGCGAACCGTCGGACAGAACCGCCATCGCTGAGATAAAACCGATTTCGGGGAAATAGACGTGCTCGATCGTGTCGCCCGACCGGTGCAGGGTCTCTCCCAGATGCAGATCGACAGGTACGAGGTTCAGGGCAAGCAACTCGAATTCCAGCGGGGGCAGCGCGGCGAGTATCCTGTTTCTGATCGTCTTCTGGGTCGGGCGGGACAAAATATGCTCCTTCGTCGGTGACGGGAGCTCGCGCATCTCTCAGCCGGCCGCACGCCATACAGGAGCAGCCGATACATGCATAATGCACGAAATCTCTGTTCGGTACCATACATAGGCGAGGGGAGCCGTTGTTTCTGGTTACAGCGCTGTTTCTACTTGATGTAAATCGCGAGGCCGGCCGCTGCCGAGCCACCCGGCCAGACGTCCCTCCGTTCGCCAGCGCATACAGCAGCCGGCCAGCACGTGTTAGGCAGTTCGTGCGGTAGAGACCTGACGACATTTTACTTCTCCCGCTAATCGCTGCCATCCGCGGGGCTGAGGACGGCAGCGATTTTAGGCAACGCGTCATTCTCATTGTCCGATCGACAAGCTCGCAATCATCACGGCAGGGGCATTCAACTCGCTGCGCAAGGGAGCCCTTCTCTGGACCGCCCGCTGGCGCATCTTTTCGCGGCGACATCGCCGAAGGGGCAGGAGGCCGGCAAATCCTCCTTGAGGATCCCTCCGGCAATCTGGTCGAGTTGTTCGAACCGAAAGCGCGCTGATAGAGACACTGTCATGGTGCGGCGGCAATGTCTGCTTGCGCCGCGCGGTCGCCCCGTTGCGTTTCGCCGTCGAACAGAAGTTCCAGGTCGGCATTGTACGGTACCGCACACTTCGGAACTCAATTGCGGCGGCCCTGCGTGGGACTCGGCGCGTTCCGATGCACGACGGACAACGAAGCGACCGATGAACTGCGATCTCTTTTCATTTGGGGGCGCATTTCCTGAGCAGACCGTGTACGCCACACCAACTCCACACTGGCGTCGAAGCCCTACTTGGCATCCAGCTCTTACCCGCCACGGAGTCTGTCGCTCAATCAGGGCGAGTGCGCGTTCCTCGGGGCGACATCATGAGCAGCGGAAACGATGAGACGAGGGCTCGGATCGGCGTCACCGAGGGCGCCGACAACACCGCACGCAGGCAGGCGGAAGAAACGCTGCTCAAGGCGGGGGCGCTGCAGAGCGCGATCTTCAACAGCGCCAACTTCTCCAGCATTGCCACCGACGCGAAAGGCGTCATCCAGATCTTCAACGTCGGCGCCGAGCGGATGCTGGGCTACACGGCTGCCGAGGTGATGAACAAGATCACGCCGGCAGACAGTTCCGATCCGCAGGAGTTGATCGCACGCGCCAAGGCGCTCAGCGTCGAACTCGCAACCTCGATCACGCCCGGCTTCGAAGCTCTCGTGTTCAAGGCCTCGCGCGGGATCGAGGACATCTACGAACGGACCTTCATCCGCAAGGATGGCAGCCGGTTCCCCGCCGTCGTGTCGGTGTCTGCCCTGCGCGATGAGCAGGACACCACCCTCGGCTCTCTGCTTATCGGCACCGACAACGCTGCGCGGAAGCTGGCGGAGGAAGCGCTGCTCAAGGCCGGCGCCCTGCAACGCGCAATTTTCAACAGCGCCAACTTCTCCAGTATCGCGACCGACGCCAAAGGCGTCATCCAGATCTTCAACGTCGGCGCCGAACGGATGCTCGGCTACACGGCCGCCGAAGTGATGAACAAGATCACGCCCGCCGATATTTCGGATTCTCAGGAATTGATCGCGCGTGCCAAGGAATTAAGCAGCGAACTTGGAACGCCGATCAC
>JAUYPV010000121.1 GCA_030697555.1 Hyphomonadaceae bacterium | reverse complement strand
GTGGCCGCAATTGCGGTTACGCAGATGCTGCCGAATGCCGGCTTGGCGATGCCAATGATCGACGAGCTCGGCCGCTGGACGAAGCTGCGTATCGTCGAAGCCAGCTTTTCGCGAACGCCGGAGGACGACAACGTCTGGGCGAAACTGCTCGTCGGCCTTCTTTTCGGTTAGTCCGTATCCTGCTCGATCGGCTGGGCAGCCAGCGGCGGCGCCTTGCCCGCCATGGCAAGCTTCAGCTTGTCGCGATCCAACGCGCCTTCCCAGCCGCTGACGACGATCGTCGCGACGGCGTTGCCGATGAAGTTGGTAAGCGCGCGGCATTCGGACAGAAAACGATCGACGCCCAGGATGATCACCATCCCGGCCACAGGGATCATCGGGTTGCCATCCGGCCCCATCACCGACTCCAGCGTCGCCGCAAGCGCGATGAACCCGGCGCCCGTCACGCCGGCTGCGCCCTTGGAACTCAGCATCGCGACGGCAAGCAGGATCACCTGCTGCTCGATGGGAAGGTGGATATTCATGGCCTGCGCGATGAACAGCGCCGCCATGGTCATGTAGATGTTGGTGCCGTCGAGATTGAAGGAGTAGCCGGTTGGCACCACCAGGCCGACAACCGGCCGCGCGCACCCTGCCCGTTCCATCTTCTCCATCAGCGCCGGCAGCGCCGACTCCGACGACGACGTACCGAGCACGAGGAACAACTCATCCTTGAGATAACGTAGCAGGCTGAAGATCGAGAATCCGGCAAGGAAGCCGATCGCACCCAAAACGACGATGATGAAGATGATCGACGTCAGATAGACCGCCGCCACCAGGAGCAGCAGCCTCTGGATCGCGTCCAGCCCAAGGTCGGCGATAATGAAGGCGAATGCACCAAACGCCCCGATCGGCGCCGCCCGCATCAGGATCGCCACCATCTTGAAGATCGCCTGCGAGACCGACGTCAGGACATCCAGCGCCTTCTGAGCCCGCTCGCCCGCCATCGCGAGGCCGACGCCGGCGAGGATCGCGACGAACAGAACCTGGAGCGTCGAACCGTCCGTAAAGGCCGATATGAAGGTCTTTGGAATGATAGATAGCAGGAAGCCCACGACTGTCGTGTCGTGCGCTTTCTCGGCATAGCCCTGCACGGCGGCGATATCGCCGGCACTGTAGTGGGCGGGATCGGCGTTCATGCCGTTGCCGGGCTGGATCAGGTTGCCGACGATGAGGCCGATGACCAGCGCAAGCGAAGAGACGGCAAGGAAATAGCCCAGGGCCTTGAGCGCGACGCGTCCCAGCTTGCCCATGTCCCGCATGCCGCCAACGCCAACCGCAATGGTGACGAAGATGACTATCGGGATGATCATCTTGACCAGGGCGACGAAGCCGTCGCCCAGGGGCTTCAGGAAGTCCTTTACCCAGGGGACCGAGTTATCGAGCGCGGTTAAGCCCAGGACGGCGCCGAACCAGTTGATCTTGTAGAGCCAGCCGATCGTGCCGCCGATGATGATCGCCGCGACAACCTGGAAATAGAGCTGGGTATAGAATGGGCCCTTGCGCCGCTGCCCTTCGGCGGGCGCCCCGATTACGGCCATGGAAGTCCTCCGCCCCGAAAGCCGTACGCCCGCTCCCCGGCGGCCGTGTCGCTGGTTTCCCTATAGTAATAGGGTCATCGCGGCAGGACGCCAGCCCCTCCCCTCGCGCTTGTCTGGCCTAGGAGACGGCCTCGGCCGCCTGGTCCGTACCGGAGATCCGCTGGCCCGGCACGCGTCCCGGCAGGTGGATCAGCAACGGCGCCGCCACGAAGATCGAGGAATAGGTGCCGATCACGATCCCGAAGCAGATGGACACGGCAAAGCCGAACAGCACCGGCCCGCCGAGGAACAGCATGGCCCCGCCCGCCATCATCGTCGCCAGCGACGTGATTAGCGTCCTCGACAACGTCGCCGTAATGGAGATGTCGATGACGCGCGGCAGCGGGATCTTCTTGTACTTCTTCAGCATCTCGCGGATGCGGTCGAACACCACGACCTTGTCGTTGATGGAATAGCCCGCGAGCGTCAGCACCCCGGCGATGATGGTGAGATCGAACGTCAACCAGTGCTGGAAGATTGAGAACACGCCCACGATCGAATAGACGTCGTGGAAGGTCGTGATCAGCGCCGCCCAGCCGAACTTGGATTCGAAGCGGAACCAGATGTAGAGCGCGATCGCCACCAACGCGAGCCCGGCGGCAATGATGCCGCCCTGGAACAGCTCGTCGGAAACCTTGCCGCTAACAGCCGCCGCATCGCGGATGGTTATGCCCTCGCCGAGTGCGGCGCTGACCTGGCGCGCCACCGTGTCGATGTCCGCAGCATCTTCCTGCGCCGGCACACGAATGAGAACCGTGTTGCCGTTGTCGGCGGTTGTAACGTTGCTTTCCTCGAAACCGGCGGCGGCGACCTGCTGGCGCACGACGCCCGCATCGAACACGGTCGACCGTGATGCCGTGATCTGAACGCCGCCGGTGAAGTCGAGGCCCATATTGAGACCCTGCGTCGCGAGCGAAACAGTCGTGGCCACCATGATCAGGGCGCTGATGAGGAAGCCCAGCCACCTCATCTTCATGAAGGGCAGAGGTTCCTGCTCCTTCTCCGGCTTCTTTTGGGCGGTCGGTTTATCCCACCACATTCAGGCCTCGTTGCACGCTCGACATAATGGTTCACGGCCCTCCTAGGGCCCGATTGGGCCCCTGCGCTAGCAGCTGAGGCTGAAAAGCGCCACTTAGAAAATTTGTGCCCCTGCATATGGACTTAAAGCCCCCCCGCCCCGACTTTCTCCAATGCGCTCTGTGCGTGCGGCGCAGGGGAATCCCCCAGTTTTGAGACTAAATAAGGACCCGCAGCACGCCGCGGGCAGAAAACGCAACGGCCATGTCGGCAGCTTCTGACGCCCATTCAGCAGAGGGGACGGGCGAACGCACGTCCACCCTCATGCTGCGCGCCGTACGGGGTGAGTCCGAGCGGGTAACGATCGCGGACATCCTGGATGCGCTGGACGCCCGGGCCTTTGGACTCGCAACGCTGATTTTTTCGATTCCCTCGATCGTGCCCATGCCGCCGGGCGTACCGACGGTGGTGGGTGTCGCCCTGTTCATCGTCTCGATGCAAATGGTCGTTGGCCGGCATGAGCTATGGCTGCCCGGCTTCCTTTCAAAGCGCAGCTTTTCGCGCCCGGCGCTGGTCAAGGCGTTCGAGAAGATCGCGCCTCGCCTCGAAGCCATAGAGAAGATCGCCCGGCCGCGGCTGTTGGCGCTGACTGGGAAGACCGCAACGGTGCTGATCGGTCTCGTCGTCCTGTTCATGGCCATCATCCTGATCCTGCCCCTGCCTCCCGGAGGCAACTTCCCGCCGGCGCTAGCCTGCGCGGTCCTTGGCATGGGGCTCGTGGAGCGGGACGGAGTCATTGTCCTGTTCGGGTTGATCGCCTCCATCGCGGCGACTGCAGCCGTCTCGGTGGTTACAGTCCTGTTCATCCAGTCCCTGCCCGAATTCCTGGGCTGGATGGGCAGAAGCATGTCGGACCTCTGGGGTTGGATAACTGCCAGCCTCGGCTTCTAGGGCCGTCCGCAGCACACTTTGCGACAAACGGCTCGCAGTACGGCGTACTCTTGCGACAGGCATCCTCCAGTTTCAGTCCCATGGCGCTGATTCCTGCGCTCCTAAGGACAAGAAACGACAATGAAACGCCGTCACCTTTTCCTCCTGACCGCCAGCCTTGCCCTGACAACCGCAGCCGTCGCCCAGACCCCTGGACCCGGTGCTGGCCCGGGACGCGGCGGGCCGCCGATGATGCGCCACGGAGGCGGCGGCTGGTCGCTGCTGGAGTTCGACGCCAATGCCGACGGCAAGCTGACCCGCGCCGAATTCGACGCCGGTCAGAAAACCCGGTTCAACGAACTGGACGGCAACAAGGACGGATCGGCCACCCCCGAAGAAGTCCAGGCCGCGAGGCAGGTGCGCTTCCAGACCATGGAGAAAGAGCGCTTCATCGCCATGGATACGGACAAGAATGGCCAGCTCAGCTTCACTGAGCTTCAAGCTGGCCGCGGGGACGATCGCGGCTTTGGCCTTCCGGATGGTCCCGAGATCCGCATGCGCGGTGGCCCTGGCGGACCGGGTGGACTGCGCTTCCGTGATCCGGGTGGCCCTGACGGTCCCGGCGATGGCCCTCGCCGGGAACGCGCCGGACCAGGCGATGCGGATAGCGACGGCAAGGTCACGTTTGCCGAATTCACTACCCATTCCAACGAGGCCTTCACCTACGCCGACGCCAACAAGGATGGCACGGTGACGATTGCCGAACTGCAGGCCCTCGCCCGCGGTCCCCGTTAGCGGCCAGTTGAGCGCCCCTCCTCTCCCCCGAATGGGCGCGTTCTCTGACTGCCCCAAGGCCTGTTGCATCGGTAACCCCCGATGCAGCAGGCTGCGGGCGTTTCCAGAATAGCGAGCCGATGTCCCAGAACCTGCTCATTGTCGAAGACGAAGCCTCGATCCGCGAACCGCTGGCAAAGTATTTCGAAACCAACCAGTTCCGAGTGAAAGCTGCCGCGAGCGGCGCGGAGGCGCGCCAGCTTCTCGCCGCTCATGCGTTCGACCTGGTAATCTCCGACATCATGATGCCGGGCGAGGATGGCCTCAGTCTCTGCCGCCACATCCGCTCGACCAGCAATCTGCCAGTCATTCTTCTGACTGCCCGCAGCGAGGAGCTTGACCGCATTCTCGGGCTGGAAGTTGGCGCCGACGACTATGTAGTGAAACCATTCAGCCCGCGCGAACTGCTCGCGCGGGTGAAGGCAGTCCTGCGCCGCGCCAACAGCCTGCCTCCGAAGCAGACGCCGCCCGATACCTTGCGCTACGCCTTCGGCGACTGGGTGCTGAAGACAGGAGAGCGTGAACTCGTCGGCCCGGATGGCCTGACCGTTCCTCTGTCTACCGGAGAGTACGCCCTCCTGCTCGCGATGGTCGAACGACCCAAGCTTGTTCTGACGCGCGACCAGTTGCTGGATCTCACGCAGGGCCGCGAGGCCAGTGTTTTCGACCGCAGCATCGACAACCAGATCAGCCGGTTGCGCCGCAAGATCGAGGAAGATCCCAAGACGCCGCGTTACATCAAGACAGTATGGGGCGGCGGCTATACCTTCTCGGCCGAGGTGCGGCGGCTTTGAAAAAGTTCTTTCCCGGAAACCTGTCTGGACAGATCGCGCTTGTGATGGCCGGTGCTCTGCTGATCGCAAGCATGGTCAACTTCGCGCTGCTCGTCGGCGAACGCCAGCGCGCCGGCATCAACGAACAGAACGGTCCGTCGATCGCCCGTTTCGTCGACGTCGCCTCCGAAATCTTCGCCGCGCCGCCGCCCGACCGGCTGGCGCCATTCCTCGTCGAGCGCCGGCGTGGGCCCGGTCGATACAATGTCTCGGCCGAGAATCCGGTCGATGGACGCAATCTCCGGCGTGACCAGGGTCTCGAGCAGCGATTGTTGCGCAATCTTCGGGAAGCGAACATCACCGTCACCGAAGTACGCGCCGCCAGCCGCGTCGTCTCTCGCGCGGAACGTAGCCGGCAGGGCGGAGTGTTTATCGGAATCGATGGCCGGCCTATTCGGCTACGCGATTTCGGCCCCGGCGGTCCGCCGCCGGGTGGGCGTCCGCCGGATGGCCCACCACCAGACGGCCCCCCACCTGACGGCCCTCGACCAGATGGCCCGCCCGGGCCGCCCCGCGACGGCATGATGCGGGAAGTCTTTGCGGGCGACGACATCGAGATGCGCGAGATCGTCCTGGCCGCGCGGCTTCCTGACGGACGCTGGCTGAATGGTCTGGCCGCATCGCCGCTGCCACCGACCGGCGAACTCTGGCGCCTTGGCGCGACAACCTTCATCACCTTTGCCTTCGTGCTCGCCGCGGCGCTGTGGATCGCTAGCCGTCTTTCCCGCCCTCTCAACGACCTCACGCGAGCGGCGGCACGCGTCGGCAGCGCCGCCGCCGAACCAGAGGAAGTCGCGGTACGCGGCCCCGGCGACGTGCGTCAGACCCTCGAAGCCTTCAACGCCATGAGCCGCCGGGTTAGCCAGCTCCTCGGTGAGAAAGACGTCATGCTCGGCGCTCTCGGCCACGATCTGCGCACGCCCCTCTCGTCCCTGCGTATCCGCATCGAAACGATGGAACCCGAGTCTGAACGGGTGAAGGCGGTGAAGACCATCGAGGAAGCGAGCCAGCTTCTTGAGGACATCCTCGAACTTGCTCGTCGCGGCCGCTCAAGCGAACCCGTGCAGGCCATCGACCTCTCCATCCTCGTCGAGGACATGGTCGAAGACTATGCCGAGACCGGAGCGCCAGTCTCGCTCTCAACTTCCGAAAAGGCGCCTGCGGCTGTCCGCCAGGTCCTGTTCCGCCGCGCCCTGCGCAACCTGATCGACAACGCGATCACTTATGGCCAGACCGCGCGGCTTTCCGTCCGGAGGGAGGGCAGCGACGTACTCGTCCGCATCGAAGACGACGGCCCCGGCATGTCGGAAAAGTCCCTCGCCAGCGCCGGCCAGCCCTTTGTGCGTGGCGATGCCTCTCGCAACCGCTCAACCGGCGGCGCCGGTCTCGGCCTCACGCTCGCCGACGCCATCGCTAAGGCTCACGGCGGATCGCTGACGCTCGAGAACAGGACGCCCGGCGGGTTCGCGGCGATTATCCGCCTGCCCGCGGCAGTCGTGAGCGCCTAAGTCAGCGATCTTCCCTTTGTTTCCGGGAAGAACAGCAAGCAGCAAACCAGGCTGATTCCTGCGAAGAAGACGAGGTACCAGAGGCCGGCAAACAGGTCCCCGGTCGCAGCGACCAGAGCCACACCCATCATTGGCATGAACCCTCCGACCCATCCGACGCCTATGTGGTATGGAACCGAGAGCGCGGTGTAGCGGACATTTGTAGGGAAGAGTTCGACCAGCGCCGCGGCCTGCGGTCCGTACAGCGCAGTCGCGGCGACGACCAGCGCGACGAGGCCCAGGGCGATCAACGGCCAATTGACGTCGTCGCGGTTGGCTTCCGTGGGATAGCCTGCTTCGACCAGCGCGCTACGTATGGCTGCGGCCACCTGTCCCGTCTGTTCGGAGATTTGCTCCCGGGAAAGGCCGACGCCCTCCGGCGCGCGAACAGCGGCGCCGCCGACCCGTACCTCCGTCGCAGAGCCGGGCGGCGCGTCGAAAGTATCGTAGGCAACGCCCGATCCCCGCAGAATGGTGCGGGCGATGTCGCATCCGCTAGTGTAGCGCGCCTGCCCCAGGGGATCGAACTGGAAGGAACAGCTCGCAGGATCGGCATGCACCGCCACCGGAGTTGCTTCGATCGCCTCGAACAGCGCCGGATTGGCGCCACGCGCCATGAACTGGAAGGACGGGAAAATCGAAATCAGCGCTAGGCCGATGCCGAACAGGATGACCGGCTTGCGGCCGACCTTGTCCGAAAGCCACGCAAAGAAAACGTAGAGCGGGATGCTCACCAGTGTTGCGGACAACAGCACGATGTTGGTGAAGATCGGCGACAGCTTCATTGAGCTTTCGAGGAAGATCTGCGTGTAGAAGAAGGCACACCACCAAATCGCGCCCTGTGCAAACAGCACCGAGAAAAGCGCGATGAGCACCACTTTCAGGTTCTTCCAACGGAGGAAGACGTCGGCATAGGGGGCCTGGCTGAGACGTCCTTCCTCCTTAGCCTTGACGAATTCCGGGCTTTCCTTCAGCTGCAACCGCATCCAGATCGAGATCGCGAGCAGGCCGGCCGACAGCAGGAAGGGAACGCGCCAGCCCCACGCGTCGAACGCTTCGGGCGACATCTGCGTACGCGTGAAGAGCACGATCCCTTGGGCACCGAGGAGGCCAAAGGCGGCGGATGCCTGGATCCAGCCGGTGGACAGTCCCCGCCGCTCGGGAGTGGCGTGCTCAGCCACATAGATGGCCGCTCCGCCGTATTCGCCGCCGACGGCCGTGCCCTGGAGGATGCGAAGGAAGATTAGGAGAGCCACGGCGGCGCCGCCGATCTGGTCGTAGGTCGGCAAGAGGCCCATTGCGAAGGTCGCCCCGCCCATGATGACCACTGTGGCGAGAAAAGCGCCCTTGCGGCCGAAGCGGTCGCCGAGGCGCCCGAAGATCAGCGCGCCCAGCGGACGGAACAGAAAGCCGGTCGCAAAGATCGCGAGCGAGACGATGAGACCGGCCGTCGGATCGAGTTCGGAGAAAAAGTTCTTGGCGATGGTCGGCGCCACGGCGCCGTAGATGAAGAAGTCATACCACTCGAAGGCGGTGCCTGTGGAAGACGCGAGCACAACCGTGCGCATAGGCGTCGCGGGCTTCGTCGGCGCCCCGGTAGCGGCAGTTTCCATCCCGGCTTTCTCCCTAGCCCCGTTTTCGCCCCGAGACCTGCACGATTTTAACGCCCCCCGCCAGTGGCCAACCCGCCGCCCTGCATGTGCGATTCCCGCACCTAGCCTTGTTTTCGTGCGGGGCGTTGTAAATCCCCCGAGCCTTGTCTAACTCGCCCGTGAACACTCCTTGATACGGGAATGCCAGTGAAACTTGCCCTGACGATAGTTGCCGCCGTCGCGCTCGCCGTCATGCCGGCGGCCGCCCAGACCCTGCGCTCCCAACCCCAGCCGACCACCGCCCAGGCGCCCCTGCCCGCGCCCAGGGATGTGGCCTATCCGGGAATCATCAAGCTCGATATCGACGCTACCGACCTCGACCGGCGCATCTTCCGTATCAGGCAGACGATCCCCGTCCCGCGCTCGGGTCCGACCACCCTGCTCTATTCCCAGTGGATCATGGGCAACCACGCGCCGCGCGGACCGATCTACAACTACTCGGGGCTGAAGATCACGGCGAACGGCAAGCCTGTGCCATGGACGCGCGATCCGGCGGATGTCTACGCCTTCCACGTCAATGTGCCGTCAGGCGTGAAGTCGCTCGACGTCGAAGCCCAGTTCCTCTCCGCGATCGAGGCGCCGCAGGGCCCGATCATGATGACGCAGGAGATGATGCGGCTGAACTGGTACATCGGCGCGCTCTATCCGGCGGGCCACTTTTCCCGGCGTGTGAACTTCGATATCTCGGTGAAGCTGCCGCAGGGATGGGACTATGCAACCGCTCTGGAGACAGCCTCGAAGAACGGCCAGACGGTCAAGTTCAAGACGGCATCGTGGGAGACAGTGATCGACAGCCCGCTGTTCTCCGGCAAGTACATGAAGAAGATCGATCTCGATCCGGGCGGCCGCTCGCGCGTGACGCTCAACACCATGGGCGATGAGGCCGAACAGGTCGATGTCTCGCCTGAAGCAATCGAAACGCTTCGCAATCTAGTGAAGCAGGCCGACAAGCTCTATGGCTCGCGCCACTATGATCACTACGATTTCCTGCTGTCGGTCAGCGACCGGCTGGCGACCGCAGGAATCGAACATCAGCGATCCAGCGACAACGGCGTCGCCAGCGGTTACTTCAAATCGTGGGATACGGCCTTCATCAGCAAGGACCTGCTGGCCCACGAATACACTCATTCGTGGAACGGAAAATATCGCCGCCCGGCGGACCTCTGGACGCCCAACTTCAACGTGCCCATGCGCAACAGCCTGCTCTGGGTCTATGAGGGCCAGACGCAGTACTGGGGTCATGTGCTCGCCGCCCGCGCAGGCTTCGTATCGAAGCAGGACGCACTCGATCTCATCGCCAACAACGCGGCGGTCTACGACACGCGCATCGGCCGCAACTGGCGCCCTCTCGCGGACACCACGTTCGATCCCGTGATCGCCGCACGCCGCTCGCTGCCCTGGCAGAACTGGCAGCGCAGCGAGGACTATTATTCCGAAGGCCAGCTCATCTGGATGGACGTCGACACGCTGATCCGCGAGAAATCGCAGGGCAAGCGGTCGCTCGACGATTTCGCCAAGGCCTTTTTCGGCGTCAACGATGGCGACTGGGGCACGCTGACCTACAACCGCCGGGACCTCGTCGCGGCGCTCAACAAGATCGAGCCCTACGATTGGGAAGCCTTCTTCCGCGACCGGGTCGACAGTGTTGCGCCCAAGGCGCCGCTCGCCGGGCTTGAGCGTGGCGGCTACAAGCTCGTCTACTCCGAAACGCCGAACAACGTCTGGGCCAGCGGCGAGACGCGCTCGCGCGCGGCGAACCTGCTTTACTCGATTGGCCTCTCCGTCGACGCGGGAGGCAAGGTCACACTGATCCAATGGGAAGGCCCCGCCTTCAAAGCCGGCCTCACCACCGCGGCGACATTCACTGGCGTGAACGGGCAATCGTTCACGGTCGATCGGCTGAAGGCAGCAGTCGGCGCGTCGAAGACCACGCCCGTGGAGCTGTCCGTTCGCTCAGGCGAAACTGTGAAGACGCTCAAGCTCGACTACAAGGGCGGCCATCGCTACCCGAACCTCGAGCGCATCCCCGGCAAGCCTGCCTACCTCGATGACATCCTGAAAGCGAAGTGACGTTTCAGTTCGCGGCGGCAGGCGGCGGGAAGAATGCGCCGAGCAGGCCCGCGAACTGGATCGGGCTGGCATAGCCGTCGGCCGAGACTGCTTGCACGCCATAGAAGTGATCGTCGAGGACGACATCCTTGATAATTACGCTGCCCTGATCGCCTGCCACTTCCTGGCTATGTTGCCAGACCGGCGAGGTCGTGTCGCGCCACCAGACAACATACTTGGCCGGCGCCGGCCCTGCTCCCGCGGTCCAGCTCACCGTGGTGTCCACCGACAAGGCGCCCTGGACCTTCACCTCCAGCGGCGGACGCGGCGCTGACGCCAGGCTCGCGAGAGTGATGGCATTGAGCCGCGTCACTCGGGCGAGATAGGCAAAGTCGACGTATTCGATCGTATCGCCGAAGAAGACGCCGTTCTCGGTGCGGATGTTCTGGTGCTGGTGGTTCCAGTTCTCGGCGCCTTCGGTGACGCGCACAGCGGGAAAGCCTGCTTCCTGCATCGGCGTCTGGTCGCCGCCCCGGCCGTAACGATCCATCCGGTAGATCATGCGGACACGGAAGTCGTCGAAGTGCTGTTCGGCCAGCGTCGCCATGTACCGCGACAGGTTCCGGGACGGACTGTCGAGTTCTCCGCCGTTCGACCGCCGCGCCGCCGCCATCTGTGTCGTCTCCGTCGCGCGGATGCCTTCGGAGAAGACGCGCACCGTCTTGTCGTCCACCCTGCCATTGATGCTCTTCGAATTGCCGACGATGTCGTTGTTGAGGACAGCCTCCACCTGCCAGCCCTGCGCCTTGGCGTAGGCCGCTAGGATACGGCCGCCGGAAAGCCCCTGCTCTTCCCCGGATAGCGCCGCGTAGACAATTGTGGCCGGGAATTTGCGCTTCGACAGGATGCGGGCGGATTCCATCACGGCCGCAACACCAGAGGCATCGTCGTTGGCCCCAGGAGCGTCGTCGGTGACGTTCTCATTCGCGCTGTTGCGGCTGTCGAGGTGGCCCTGGATGATGATGACGCGGTTGGGGTCCGTCGTGCCGCGCTGGATCGCCACCACGTCCACGACCAGCGTGGGCTGCGGATAGCGGGCGCCGGTCACGGTGTCGGAGGGCGTCACGATCTCGAGGCAGCCGCTGCAGGCGGACGCCATTCCCCGAAACTCGGTCTCGACCCAACGCCGCGCCGCGCCGATCCCACGCGTGTTCGAGGTCGCATCCGAAATCGTGGATCGGGTGCCGAAGCTGACCATCTTTTCGACGTAAGCGCGCTGGTTCGCTTCGCTTACCTCGCCGGCAATTGCTTTCAACGCCGCCGAAACGGCCGCTGGCGGCGGGTTTGTCCGGCCAGCATCTCCCGCTGTGACCGACGCGCACGCAGCGGCGAGCGCCGTCGCCGCCAGGAGCGCTGCAAATCCAGCTTTCATAGAGAATCCCTTTTCCAGGCGCCCAAGCGCACGCATCCGGGGTTGCGGGCCGAGGCTAGGCTGATGGTAGAACCTGCTTCAAGAGCGGGCTCAAGGCTTCGGTTGAAATGATCGTGCACAGACAGGTCCTGAAGGCTGTTCGCCGCGCCGCAGTCATCCTCATTGCCGGAACAAGCATCATGGCGAGCGCACAGACGCCGAAACTCGATCCCGAATCCTTCCTGCCACCCGCGCCCGCGTGGAGCGGCGCCAGCGAAAAGCTGATCGTTCCGGTGAACGACCCCTGGATCACGCCTTCCGAGAAGACAGGCCTCACCGCCTCGCCCACCTATGACGAAACGATTGCGTTCCTGAAGAAGATCGACAAGGCGTCCGCGCTGGTGCGCCTCGAAAACTTTGGCGCCACGCCACAGGGCCGCAAGCTTGTCGCCGCGATCGTCTCGAAGGACGGCGCCAAGCTAGACCCCGCCAAGCCCGTGTTCCTGATCCAGGCTGGCATTCATTCGGGCGAGATCGACGGCAAGGACGCCACGTTCATGTTGATCCGCGACATCTGCTTCAAGGGCCGCGACAAGCTGATCGACAAGGTGAACATCGTCTTTGTGCCGATCTTCAACGCCGACGGCCACGAACGCTCGACGCCTTACAGTCGTCCCAACCAGCGGGGACCGGTGAGCCAGGGCTGGCGCAATACCGCCCAGAACCTCAATCTCAACCGCGACTACATGAAGGCCGATGCGCCCGAGATGCAGGCCATGCTCGGACTCATCAACAAGTACAGCCCGGATTTCTATATCGACCTGCACGTCACCGACGGCTTGGACTACCAGTACGACATCACATACGGCTTCGATGGATGGAATGGCCTCTATGCCGACAGCCCCGCCATCGGCAAATGGCTCAACGACGTCTATCGTGCGAAAGCCGACACCGCGCTCAAAGCCGGCGGCCACATTCCGGGTCCGCTGATCTTCGCTCGCGACGAGAACGATCTCACCAAGGGCATCGACCTCAACGCCTTCGCTCCGCGCTTCAGTCATGCCTATGGCGACCTGCGCCGACTGCCGACCGTGCTGGTCGAGAACCACTCCTTGAAGCCCTACCGCCAGCGCGTTCTCGGAACCTACGTCCTCCTCGATGCTACACTCACCGCCCTCGCGACCGACGGCAAAGCCCTCAAGGCCGCCATCGCCGCCGACCGCGCCCTGCGCCCCAGCACCGTGGACGCCAACTGGAAAGCCAAGGACGACCCCGTCGGCTCGGTCGACTTCCTCACCATTGAGGCCAGCGAAGTCGCCTCCCCGGCCACCGGCGGAAATCGTACGGTCTGGAACGGCAAGCCCGGCCCCACCGTCAAAGCGCCGATATACGGCTCTGAGCCCGGCCTGAAGCTGCCCGTCGCCAAGGCCTATTGGGCGCCTGCCACCAAGCCGGACGTGATTGCCCGCCTAAAGGCGCATGGCATCGCCATGGAGACCATCAAGAAGGCTCGCACCGTCGAGGTCGACATGATCCGCCTCACCGGCTTCCGGGCCTCCGCTCCCAGCGAAGGCCGCGTCCCGATCACCGTCACCGGTCTAACCCACGAAATCCGCACGCAGACCTACCCGCCCGGCTCCGTCCGCATCTCCACCGATCAGCCACTCGGCTCCCTAGCCGCCTACCTGCTCGAACCGGAGAGCGAGGACTCCTTCCTCGCCTGGGGCTTCTTCAGCGAGATTCTGCAGCGTGTAGAATACATGGAGCCCTACGCCATTGCCCCGATGGCCGAACAGATGCTGGCGAACGAGCCCTCGCTGAAAGCCGAGTTCGAAAAACGCCTCAAGGACGATGCAGCCTTCGCGGCCTCCCCGCTCCGCCGCCTGCAATTCTTCTATGAACGCAGCCCGTTCTACGACGACCGATACCTGCTCTACCCCGTCGGCCGCGAACCGTGAGGCCAAACCGTCAGGCGTGCGCCCGCGCCTTCGGCTGCGCTTCCAGCAGGCTCGCCAGAGCAGAGGCAAGCTCCGGGCCCTCGATCGGCTTGGTCAACACGCGCGCCGTGACAAACCGCCGGTCGACGCTCTTCGAGTCATAGCCGGTCAGGAACATCAAGGGGGTGCCGTCCCGCTCCAACCGCTCCGCCAGCGGATAGATCAGCTCGCCGCCGACGTTGACATCGAGCACCGCCGCGTCGAGCCCTTCTTCAGGCAATCCGTCGATTGCATCGCGCAGCGTGCCAAATGGCCCGATCACCTGGCCGCCCATGTCCGCAATCATTTGCGTCATCATCATTGCGACCAGCGGCTCGTCTTCGACCAACAGGATCCGGCGACCATTGATGCGCGGATCGACCATCGATGGGCGTGGCTCCATCACATCCTCTTCCTCTGGCGGCTCGTCCGCCGATCGCGCCACCATCTCGGAGAAATGCTCCGCCGGCACGCGCAACGTGCAGACGAGGCTTCCGCTCGACCAGTCGCTTTCGATCACGCCCGTCAGCTGATGCTTGATACTCGCCTCGATGACCTTTGTGCCGAAGCCTTTCTTGGTCGGCGGCCCTGAATTCGGGCTACCCGACTCGCTCCACGTCATGACCAGCCCGCTCGGTGACAGCGTCCAGGAAACATCCAGCCGGCCTTTCTGCGCCGACAGTGCACCATACTTGGCGGCGTTGGTCGCCAGCTCGTGGATCGCCAGCGCGAAATTCTGCGCCACGGCCGGCTTGATGGCCGCCGCCTGGCCATGAATCTTCACACGGTCGCCAGCGCGAAAGGGCTCCAGCTCTTCGTTCACCAGCTTGTAGAGATCGGCGCCTTCCCAGCGCGCCTGCGATAGCAGGGTGTGCGCCCGCGCCATGGCGCGGATACGCCCTTCGATGACCTTCGCCATCTTGCCGCCGGGCGTATCCGGCATCATCGAAACGATCGACTGGATCACGGCCAGCGCGTTGCGCGCCCTGTGATCCACTTCGCGGGCCAGCAGCTCCTGCTGCGCGATCGCGGCTTCCAGTTCCGCAGTCCGCTCCTTCACCCGGCTTTCGAGTTCGTTGTTGATGCGCTCCAGCTCTTTCGATTTGCGATAGAGATCGACGAACACCCGTACCTTGGCGCGCAGCACGCCCGGCACCACCGGCACCGAGACATAGTCCACGCCACCCATCTCATAGGCCCGCAGGCTGTCCAGTTCCGATAGCAACACGGCGGAGATGAAGATGATCGCCGTTTCCTTGAAGCGCGGATGCTCGCGGATCATCTGCGCCAGCTCGAAGCCGTCGAGTTCCGGCATGCAGACGTCCACCAGAACGACGGCGATGTCGGTCTTGAGCAGGACTTCCAGCGCCTCTTTCGCCGAGGACGTCTTGATCAGGTTCTCGCCTAGCTCCGCGAGGATGACCTCGTAGCTCGCAAGTTTTCCGGGCTGGTCGTCGACCAGGAGGATGTTGATCTTCTGTTTGCCGGCTGCATCTGGATTCATCATGACCTCAACGATGCAGCCACATCCGCAGGGCAGCCATCAACTGCTCTGTGTTAACTGGCTTCGCAAGATAGTCGGACGCGCCTGCTTCCAGGCACTTCTCGCGGTCGCCTTTCATGGCTTTTGCAGTCAGCGCCACGATCGGCAGCCGGCGATGCGCCGGGTTCTCACGAATATGCTGCATCGTCTGATAGCCGTCCATTTCGGGCATCATGATGTCCATCAGCACAAGCGCAAGTTCCGGCGTGGCGTTGACGAGGTCGATCGCGTCGCGGCCCGTGGTTGCTGTCAGCACTTTCATGCCCCGGCGCTCCAGCAGACTCGACAGCGCGAAGATGTTGCGTGCGTCGTCATCGACCAGCAGCACCGTGCGTCCCAGCAGATCCTCATCCGACGAGTGCAGCCGTTCCAGCATTTTCTGCTTTTCGGGCGGCAGGTCAGCCACCACGCGGTGTAGGAACAGCGCCGTTTCGTCCAACAGCCGCTCGGGCGACTCAACACCCTTCACGACAATGGATCGCGCCATGGTGTGGAGTCGCGCATCCTCTTCCGCCGACAGCTCGCGTCCGGTGAAAACGACCACAGGCACCGATTTGAGTTTTTCCTCGTTGAGCTTTTCGAGGACATCGAAGCCCGACATGTCCGGCAGCTTGAGGTCGAGCACCACGCAGTCCCAGTCCTGCGAACGGATCAGCTCGAGGGCGGCCTCGCCGGTGTCGACCTGCTCCATCTCGATGTCGTCATGGTGGATCAGCTCGCGGATGCTCATCCGCTCGACCGGATCGTCCTCGACCACAAGCAGGCGGCGTTTGCGCGGCCGGGAATAGTCGACGACGCGATTGATGGCGCCGGTAAGTTCGTCGGCCACCACCGGCTTGGAAATGAAGTCGAAGGCCCCGCGGGCGAGGCCGTGCTGGCGATCCTCGTCCAGCGTCAGCATCTGCACCGGGATATGGCGCAGGTTCGGGTCCTGCTTCAGGCGGCTAAGCACCGTCCAGCCCAGCATGTCGGGCAGGAAGACATCGAGCGAGATCGCAGTCGGCTGGAACGCGCGCGCCATTTCCAGAGCTTCCGCGCCAGTCATGGCGACCAGGACCTTGAGGCCCTGCTCGCGCGCCAGGTCGGCGACGATGCGGGCGTAGTGTGGGTCGTCCTCGACGATCAGCAGGACGCTGTCACCCTCCTGCAGATCGTCACGATCGTCTGGCACGCGCTCGATGACAGGCGCACGCGCACGCTCAGGCTGCGGGCGAGCCGAGATGGCGCCCTGGGCCGAGAGAGGCGGCGGCTTGGCCGACGAACCGACATAGGTGAGCGGCAGGTAGAGCGTGAACGCCGAGCCTTCGCCAGGCGTTGACCGCAACTGGATCTCACCGCCAAGCAACGTCGCCAGCTCGCGGCTGATAGCAAGGCCGAGGCCCGTGCCGCCGTATCGACGGCTGGTGGATGCGTCGGCCTGCTGGAACGCCTCGAAGATGATGCGCTGCTTCTCAAGGGGGATGCCGATGCCGGTGTCCGACACGCGGAAGGCGACGACCATCGGCGATTGCGACAGCACGGGGTGGTCGTGCGCCCAGCCGCCTTCAGCCGCAAACACATCCAGCTTCACGCCGCCCTGCTCGGTGAACTTGAAGGCGTTCGACAGGAGGTTCTTGAGAACCTGCTGCACGCGCTTGGAGTCGGTGATCAGGCTTCGGCCCAACGTCGTGTCCACATGGACGGAGAAGTCGAGATCGCGGTTCTCGGCCTCGTGGCGGAACGGCCGCGATATGCGATCGATGAGGTTCTGGAAGTAGATTTCCTCGGCCTCGACCGACACCGTGCCGGACTCGATCTTGGAGAGGTCGAGAATGTCCGAAATGAGGTTCAGCAGGTCGGTGCCTGCGCCATGGATCGTCCGCGCGAACTCGGTCTGGCGGCCCGACAGGTTGCCGTCCGGGTTGTCCGCGAGCTGCTGGCCGAGGATCAGGATTGAGTTCAGCGGCGTGCGCAGCTCGTGCGACATGTTCGCGAGGAATTCGGACTTGTACTTGGACGTCAGCGCCAGCTCGGCCGCTTTCTCTTCGAGAGCGCGGCGAGCCTGTTCCAGTTCCTGGTTCTTGCGTTCGACCTCGACGTTCCGCTCGGCCACCTGCTGGGCTTTCAACTCCAGCTGTTCGTTGGTCTGCTGGAGTTCGCCCTGCTGCGACTGAAGCTCGGCAGCGAGGGTTTGAGACTGGGTCAGCAGTTCCTCGGTCTGCATCGTGGCTTCGATCGAGTTGAGCACGATGCCGATCGAAGACGTGAGCTGTTCGAGGAAGGTCGTTTGCAGCGTCGTGAAGCCGCCGACGGCGCCAAGTTCGATCACCGCCTTCACCTGGCCTTCGAACAGAACCGGCAGGATGACGATGTTGCGTGGGCTGGAGCGCAGAAGCGCCGACCGGATCGGCACGACGTTCTCCGGGATGTTGCTGATCAGCATCGTCCGTCGATCCGCCGCGCACTGGCCGACAAGGCCTTCGCCGATGCGCAGCCGGGGGGCGTGGGAAGCTTCGCCATCGTCAGCATAGGCCGATAGCAGGCGCAGGCTTACGTCGCCGTTGTCGTTGACGAGCTGGTAGATCACGCCCTGGTGGGCATCGACCAGCGGCGCGAGTTCTGACAGCAACAGCCGGCCCACAGAGGCCAGTTCGCGCTGGCCCTGCAGCATGTTGGTAAATTTGGCGAGGTTGGTCTTCAGCCAGTCTTGCTCGGTGTTCCTGTCGGTGGTGAGCCGCAGGTTGTCGATCATCGTGTTGATGTTGTCTTTCAGCTCGGCCACCTCGCCGCGGGCGTCCACCTGCACCACGCGTGTCAGGTCGCCCTTGGTCACGGCGGTCGCCACCTCGGCAATGGAGCGGACCTGCGTGGTGAGGTTCGCCGCCAGAAGGTTCACGTTGCCGGTAAGGTCTTTCCACGTGCCGGCCGCACCTGGCACGTTCGCCTGTCCGCCGAGACGGCCCTCGACGCCGACTTCGCGAGCCACAGACGTCACCTGGTCTGCAAACGTGGCGAGCGTGCGCGTCATGTTGTTGATGGTGTCGGCCAGCGCCGCCACTTCGCCCTTCGATTTCACGGTCAGATTCTGGTTGAGGTCGCCGTCGGCCACGGCGGTCACGACCTTCACGATACCCCTCACCTGCTCGGTGAGGTTGGCGGCCATGACGTTCACGGTGTCGGTCAGATCTTTCCAGGTACCCGCGACGCCCGGCACGGCGGCCTGGCCGCCCAGCTTGCCTTCGGTGCCGACTTCGCGCGCAACGCGCGTCACTTCCGACGCAAACGCGTTCAGCTGGTCCACCATCGTATTGATGGTGTTCTTGAGTTCCAGGATCTCGCCCTTCACGTCCACCGTGATCTTCCGCGAAAGATCGCCTCGCGCCACGGCGGTGGTCACCTCGGCGATGTTCCGCACCTGCGTGGTCAGGTTCGCCGCCAGCAGGTTCACGTTGTCGGTCAGGTCCTTCCACGTCCCGCCCACGCCCGGCACGACGGCTTGGCCGCCGAGACGCCCGTCGGTGCCGACCTCGCGCGCAACCCGCGTCACCTCGCCCGCAAAAGCGTTGAGCTGGTCGACCATGGTGTTGAGCGTTTCCTTCAGCAAGAGGATCTCGCCGCGCACGTCGACGGTGATCTTCTTGGAAAGGTCGCCCGTCGCGATGGCGGTCGCCACCTCGGCAATGTTCCGCACCTGCGCCGTCAGGTTGCCGGCCATGAAGTTGACGTTGTCGGTCAGGTCCTTCCACGTGCCAGCCACGCCGGGCACCTGCGCCTGACCGCCGAGCTTGCCTTCGGTGCCGACCTCGCGCGCAACGCGCGTCACCTCGGCGGCGAAGGCGTTCAGCTGATCCACCATGGTGTTGATGGTGTTCTTGAGCTCGAGGATCTCGCCCTTCACGTCCACGGTGATCTTCCGGCCGAGATCGCCGCGCGCCACGGCCGTAGTCACTTCGGCGATGTTCCTCACCTGCGATGTCAGGTTGGACGCCATCGAGTTCACGGAGTCGGTCAAATCCTTCCACGTGCCGCCGACGCCCGGCACGGCGGCCTGCCCGCCCAGCTTGCCGTCGGTGCCGACCTCGCGCGCCACCCGCGTCACCTCACCCGCGAACCGGTTGAGCTGGTCGACCATCGTATTGATGGTTTCCTTGAGTTGCAGGATCTCGCCGCGCACGTCGACCGTGATCTTCTTGGACAAGTCGCCGTTGGCGATGGCGGTCGAGACCTCAGCGATGTTCCGCACCTGCGACGTCAGGTTCGACGCCATCGAATTGACGTTGTCGGTCAGGTCTTTCCACGTGCCGGCAACGCCGCTGACCTGCGCCTGGCCGCCCAGCTTGCCTTCCGTACCCACCTCGCGCGCAACCCGCGTCACTTCCGACGCGAAGGCGTTGAGCTGGTCCACCATCGTGTTCAGCGTCTCTTTCAGCAGCAGGATCTCGCCTGACGCGTTGACGGTAATCTTCTTCGACAGGTCGCCCTTGGCCACCGCGGTCGCCACCTCGGCGATGTTCCGCACTTGGCCGGTGAGGTTCGAGCCCATCGAGTTGACCGAGTCCGTGAGGTCTTTCCAGGTGCCGGCCACGCCGCGCACCACGGCTTCGCCGCCCAGCTTGCCTTCCGTACCCACTTCGCGCGCCACCCGCGTCACCTCCGACGCGAAGGAGTTGAGCTGGTCCACCATCGTATTGATGGTTTCCTTGAGTTGCAGGATCTCGCCCTTCACGTCGACGGTGATCTTCTTCGACAGGTCGCCGTTGGCGACGGCGGTGGTCACCTCCGCGATGTTCCGCACCTGGCCGGTGAGGTTCGAGGCCATGGAGTTCACGGAGTCGGTCAGGTCCTTCCACGTGCCGCCTACTCCCAGCACGTTGGCCTGGCCGCCGAGCTGGCCTTCCGTACCCACCTCGCGCGCAACACGCGTCACCTCGCCCGCAAACGCGTTGAGCTGGTCCACCATGGTGTTCATGGTTTCCTTGAGCTGCAGGATCTCGCCCGACACGTTGACGGTGATCTTCTTCGACAGGTCGCCATTCGCGATGGCGGTCGAGACCTCCGCGATGTTCCGCACCTGAGCGGTCAGGTTGCCGGCCATGAAGTTGACGTTGTCGGTCAGGTCTTTCCACGTGCCGGCCACACCGGTCACTTGCGCTTGGCCGCCGAGCTTGCCCTCGGTGCCGACCTCGCGCGCAACGCGCGTCACTTCCGATGCGAAGCCGTTGAGCTGGTCCACCATCGTGTTGATGGTGTCCTTCAGCTCGAGAATCTCACCCGACACCGACACGGTCACTTTCCGCGACAGGTCGCCCCGCGCCACGGCGGTGGTCACTTGCGCGATGTTCCTCACCTGCGCCGTGAGGTTGCCGCACATGGCGTTGACGCTATCGGTCAAGTCTTTCCAGGTGCCGGCCACGCCCGGCACGATGGCCTGGCCGCCCAGCTTGCCGTCGGTGCCGACCTCGCGCGCGACGCGCGTCACTTCCGAAGCGAACGAGCGAAGCTGGTCCACCATCGTGTTGATGGCTTCCTTGAGCTGCAGGATCTCGCCGCGCACGTCGACGGTGATCTTCTTCGACAGATCGCCGTTCGCCACGGCGATGGTCACTTCGGCGATGTTCCTCACCTGAACGGTGAGGTTGTTGGCCATGGCGTTGACCGACTCGGTGAGTTCCTTCCACACGCCGGTCACTTCGCGCACCTGCGCCTGGCCGCCCAGCTTGCCCTCGGTGCCGACCTCGCGCGCAACCCGCGTCACTTCCGAGGTGAAGATGTTGAGCTGCCGGATCATGGTGTTCACGATCTTGGCGGAGCGCAGGAACTCGCCCTTCAGCGGGCGGCCCTCGACTTCCAGCCGCACCTGCTGCAGCAGATCGCCCTGCGCCACGGCCGCCACGGCGCGGGTCAGCTCGTTCGTCGGGTACAGCAGGTCGTCGATCAGCGTATTGACCGACGTTTCCATCTCGCTCCACGAGCCCGAACGGTTCGAAAACTTGACGCGCTGGCGTGTCCGGCCTTCGCGGCCAACGGCCTGGCCCACGCGCTCCAGCTCGCCTGCCATGCGCTGGTTGTCGGCGACAATATCGTTGAAGGCGTCGGAGATCTTGCCGAACATGCCCACCCGGTCGCCTGGCATGCGAACGGAGAAGTCGCCGATCTTCATGGATTGGAGGGCTGACAGAAGCTCGCGCAGGTCGGCGGAGGAAATTACTTCGGCTGCAGGCATGGGCGGCGCATCCGCCGTAGCACTTTCGCCGCCGTGACCATTATTGCCACGACGTGCACGGCTTGCCTGAGCCTTATCCATCCGGGTCTACTCCCCGCCCCTGGGCCACGCGGACAAGATCTACGCGCCCGACGGGCGCTTAACCTGGATTTGCCGGAGCGACCGGCGATTTCAGCACGAGGTGTGCGTCCGCATACACCCCTCCGAAAATCCAAAACGCAGCCCTGGAAGTCAGGTTCCACACTGTTTCCGGTTTATTTTTGCGTAGGATTGTCATTGTTCGCATCGGCGGGCATTGGCCATTTGGCATCCGTGCCGCCAGCGGAAGAAACACGGCCCGAAAGTCCAGTGCTCGACCCCGAACTCATCGCTTTTATCAGGAACTCGGTCCAGTCCATCTGGTCCCTGGAGGTGCTGCTGCTCTTGCGGCGCAGGACCGCCGAAGCATTGAAGCCGGGTGAGATCGTCGCAGCTCTTCGATCCTCACCTGGGTTAATTTCGAAGTGCCTGCACCAGCTTGCGCAGGCCGGGCTGGTGTCTCTGGACGATGAAGCGGGAACCGCTCGTTTCTCGCCCGCAACGCCCGATTTGGCCCGCCTTTGTGAGGCCCTCGAAATCGCCAGCCATGACCGGCCGATCGCCGTTCGCGACGCCATCACGTGGTCGCCTAACGACAAACTCCGGAATTTCTCGGATGCATTCCGGCTCAAGGGGCCGGATGCTAAGGGTAAAGATTGGGGGAAGGACGAATGATCGCGCCCGCTCTGGTCTACATACTTTGCTTCGTTACCTGCGCTGTCTGCGCCGGGATGCTGGTGCGGTCTTGGATGAAAACGCGAACGCGGCTGCTGCTCTGGACAGCGGTCAGCTTCGTTTTTCTCGCGGTGAACAACTTCTTCCTGTTTGCGGACACCACGCTCGCCCCGCCCGACGTAGACCTGAGCGCCTTCCGCGTGACGGCGGGCGTTGTGGCGATCTGCGTGCTGATTTTCGGCCTGATCTGGGAGGCCGAATGATGCCACATCCCGAGTTCTTTTCAGGCTTCCAGGCTGCCGGCCTCCTCGTCGCCGCCCTGTTCTTCCTGCGCTTCTGGAACAGGACGAAGGACGGTCTGTTTTTAGCCTTCGCGTTGGCGTTTGCCCTGCTGGCCACGCAGCAATTCCTGACCACATTCCTGGGCCTGCCTGAGGAAGACCGCAGCTGGATATACCTGCTGCGTCTCGCGGCGTTCCTGATCCTCAGTTTTGCTATCCTGCGGAAGAATATGGGCCGCTAGCCGCGACTCCGTCTGTAACCACCCGCGACTCAGATATCACTGGCGCCGAACCAGCTTGTCTGAGAGCCGTCTTGAAGCTCGATCCCGTCGAACACGGACTGAAAGTCCATCAGCCCACACGCATTTCCCGCGGAGAACGGCAGGATATGCGGCTGGCCCTCCTGCTTTACGGTGGACTCGCGGCGCTATGGGCCCTAGGGCAGGTGCTACAGGGACACTGGGGCTAGCCAACTTCCCCGCCTCTCCGCCCAGAAAATGATCGATATCTCTGGTCGTTAGCCAACGTTCGTCCCGTTGGGGAACTTGCTGCACTGCAACGCGTTCGACCCCCAGACGTTCCGTAGATTTATGCCCAAACGGGGGTTTGCTTTGTTGACTGTCGACCGTGCGCCGCAAGGCCTGAAGGGTCCTTCGTCGTTCGCCGCTCCCCTGCGGCGCGCGGCGATGATCGGCAATTTCCCACCGCGCCGCTGTGGGATCGCGACTTTCACCCACGATGCCTTCACCAGCCTGCGCGACCAGAGCCCTACTGCTGAGTGGCACGTGGTCGCGATGAACGACACAGGCTCCACCTACGACTATCCGGAGGATGTCACGCACGTCCTGCCCCAGGACGATCCTAAGGCCTATGTGCGCATCGCGGACGTCCTCAACCTTTCCGGCGTCGAAGTGGTGATCGTCCAGCACGAGTTCGGCATTTTCGGCGGCGAGGCTGGCTCGAACCTCCTCCTGCTGATGCGGCGCCTGCGTATGCCGGTCATTGTCTGGCTTCATACGGTGCTTGAACATCCGACGCCGGTGCAGAAGCGCGTGATGGATGAAATCCTCCATCTCGCCGCCGGCGCCATCGTCATGACCTGGAAGGGCGCCGAGATCATCCAGCGTGTCCACCGCGTCGGCCCTTCCAAAGTTCACGTCATTCCGCACGGGGCGCCGGAACGGCCTTTCGCTTCGACGGAAAAATTCAAGGCGGCGCTCGGTTTCGCCGGCCAGAAGCTGCTGATGACATTCGGCCTGATCTCGCCGAACAAGGGGGTCGAAACCATCATCCGCGCCCTGCCCGGCATACTGAGCCAGCATCCGGACACTCACTATCTTGTCGTCGGCGCCACGCACCCGCACCTGCTGGCGCGTGATGGCGAGACCTACCGCGACAGCCTCGTCGCGCTGGCGGAGTCACTGGGCGTTGCCGAGCACTTCGGCTTCATCAATCGGTTCGTCGACCAGCAGGAGTTGGTCGATCTGCTGCAGGCGGCCGACATCTACGTAACGCCCTACCTCACCGAAGCACAGATCACTTCGGGCACGCTCAGCTACGCGATCGCGCTGGGCAAGCCGGTGATCTCGACGCCCTACTGGCACGCAACGGAAGCGCTGGCGGACGGCGTAGGCATCATCTGCAACTTCCACGACTCCGAAGCCTTCGGCCGCGAAATCACCAGCCTTCTCTCCAACCAGGTTCGCCGCGAAGCCATGGCCCGGCGCGCCTGGAAGGCCGGCGAGCCTTCGCGCTGGCGCAAGGTCGCCGCGTCCTCGCTCGAGCTCGCCATTGCCTGCCGCGACGCCGGCGACAAGCGCGCCCAGGCCTCCATCCGCACCCTCTCCCGTCCCTCGCTTGGGGCAGTGCGCCACATGTTCGACGACTGCGGCATCTTCCAGCACGCCCGCTTCCGCGTCCCTGACCGCCGCCACGGCTACTGCAGCGACGACAACGCCCGCGCGCTGACCCTGTTTGCCCGCCTGTCCCTTGAAGGCGACAACGGCGATCCCGACGCGCGCCTCACCTACTCCAGCGCCGCCTTCATCAGCCACGCCTGGAATCCCGACACCGGCCGCTTCCGCAACTTCATGGGCTTCAACCGTACCTGGCTGGACGAGGGCGGCTCGGACGATTGCTGCGCCCGCTCCTTCGAATCTCTCTGCCTCGCCGGCGGCCACGCCACCCGCCCCGATCTCCGCGACTGGGCGCAGTCCATGCTCGTTGACGCTCTGCCCCATATCGGTGCGTGGTCCTCGGTTCGCGCCCGCGCCCTGCTGATCAAGTCGTTGCTGCTCGTCGATTTGGCCACGCCGGATCCGGTGAAGACCACCGCCTTCATCACCCAAGCCGCCGACGCCATGCTCGCCCTGTTGGCCCAGCAAAGCGAACAAGGCGGCGAATGGTTCGAGCCGGGCCTCACCTACGACAACGCCCGCCTGCCCGAGGCTCTCATCCTCGCCGGCCATCGCCTCAAGCGGCAGGACTGGCTCGACGCGGGCCTCACCACCCTCGCGATTCTGATGCGCCGCCAGCGGTCGCCGCAGGGCTGGTTCTCTCCCATTGCCACCTCCTCCTTCGCTCAGTGCGACGCCGACCACCCCTGCTTCGACCAGCAGCCCATCGAGGCGCTCGCCACGGTCGACGCCTGTGTCGCCGCCTTCCAGGCCACCCGCGAGGAAGCTTGGGCCTCACGCGCCGAAGCTGCCTTCATGTGGTTCGCCGGCCAGAACGACCATGGTCTGGCCCTGGCCATGCCCGCCGATGGCGGATGCTTCGATGGTCTCACCGTCCACGGCGCCAACCAGAATCAGGGCGCCGAATCCATTCTCAGCTACCATCTCGCCTCGGCGAGCATGCGAGACCTTCTCCGTTCCCGATCAGGACCGTAATGTGACCGCTCTAAAGCCGCTGCTGCACACAGACGGGTCCCCCAGCCAAATGTTCGAGCTTCGCCATCACGACGCCCAGCTAGTCGCCGATCCCTCGCGCGTCGTCCTCCGCCCCTTCAGCATCACGGCGGAGCCGCGCGGCACCGCCTACGGCATCATGACCCGCGCCGAACGCATCGTGAAAACCGTGCTCGCGCTCTCCGATGCAGAGTGCCGCAGGTATCTCGACGCCGTCGACGGCGACTTCTTCGGCCGTCACTGGCAGACCCACTCCATCTTCATCGATCGCTTCGAACAGGTCCGCAACCTCATAGGCGGCCTCGACAACGTCAACGAAGACCACGCCAAGCTCATCGGAGCTTACTTCAGCCACGAGTATTCTTACGCCGCTGCCGCGGTGATGAACCCCTCCATCGTCGTACATCCTGACCAGTCCGGCGTGATCGGCGGCGCCGTGAAGTTCGTCCTTTCACTGCGTACCGTGGGCGAAGGTCACATCTCATCGATCTCATTCCGAGAAGGCCTCGCTACGCCCGACGGCAATTTCACGCTCTGGCCCGAAACGCCGTTCGCCATCGCCGCTACAACCGACAACCACAATGGAGAAGGCGGGCCAGTCGCCGTCCGGCGTCACGACTCCTCACCGCTTTCCGGCGTCGTGATCTTCCCGATCACACGCGCCCAGAAGAACGGCCTCGAGGACCTCCGCCTCGTGCGCTTCACCGAGGACGACGGCGCGGCATACTATGTCGGGACCTATACCGCTTTTTCCGGCCGGGACGTCGGCTGCGAAATGCTGACCACCGAGCGCTTCTCGGAGTTCGACCTCACACCCCTTCGCGGGGCCGCGGCCCAGCACAAGGGTCTCGCGCTCTTCCCGCGTCGCATCGACGGCCGCTACACCGCCATCGGCCGGCTCGATCATGAAAGCCTCTACTTCATGCAGAGCGACGACCGCTTCACCTGGAACTATGGCAAGCGGATCATGCAGCCGAAGTATCTCTGGGAGCTCGTCCAACTCGGCAACTGCGGATCGCCGATCGAACTCGACGAAGGCTGGCTGTTGCTGACCCATGGGGTCGGCGCGATGCGGCAGTATTCGATGGGCGCTGCCCTGCTCGACAAGAGGGACCCATCGAAAGTCATCGGCCGCTCCCGCGAACCTTTTCTCACGCCAGTCGACGAGACCCGGGAGGGCTACGTCCCGAACGTGGTCTACACCTGCGGCGCGCTGAAGGTCGGAGAAATGCTGCTCCTGCCCTATGGAGTTGCGGATTCCTCGGTTCGCTTCGTTTCCATGCGGATAAGCGACCTGCTCGCCACGCTGAAATAGGAACCCGCTTAAAGCAGGAACCCAGAGGTTTGCTTGGCGTTCGACTCCGGAAAACCCCGAGGAACGTCAAATGCCCGCGCGCGCGTACTGGAAAGGCTATCTAAGGCTGTCTTTGGTCACGGTCGGTATCGAGCTGTACACCGCCATCAACAGCACCTCTGACACCGCCCTCCACCAGATCCACAAGCCCTCCGGCAAGCGGATCCGTTACGAGAAGGTCGCCCCCGGCATCGGGGCCGTGAAGGCGTCCGACATCGTCAAGGGCGTCGAGGTCGACAAGGACGAGTACGTCACCCTCGAGCCCGAAGAACTCGACGAGATCAAGCTGGAGAGCAAACGCACCATCGACCTGGTGCAGTTCGTTGATCATGACGAGATCGACCCCCGCTATTTCGACCGCCCCTACTATGTCGCTCCAACTTCCGACGATGTGGCGGCCGAAGGCTTCGCCGTCATCCGCGAGGCCTTGCGCAGCGCCAAGAAGATTGGCCTCGGCCAGATGGCCACTCGTGGCCGCGACCAGATCTGCGCTGTCCGCGCCTGCGGCGACGGCATCCTGCTCGAAACCCTGCGCTACGCCCGCGAGGTCAAGGATACGGATACTGTGTTCGACGACATTCCAAAGGTGAAGATCGACAAGGAAATGCTCTCGCTCGCCTCTGAGCTGATCAAGCGCAAGACCCACAAGTTTGACCCGGAGAAGTTCAAGTCCCACTACGCGGCGGCGCTTCGCGCTCTGATCAACGAGAAACGCAAGACCGGCGAAGTCTCCCACGTCGACGACGAGGAGTTGGGCGTCAAAGGCCAGAGCAACGTGATCGACCTGATGGAAGCCCTGCGGAAGAGCGTGAAGGGCAAGGCGGCTGCCGCGAGCGGACGCGGCCACGCCAAGCGCGCATCCTCGGCCCGCAAGACGACGACGCGCCGAACTTCCGCGCGCACGGCGCCCGCGAAGCCTCGGAGAAAGGCAGGCTAGCCAATGGCCGACTCCCTCTCGCGATACCAGAGCATGCGGGACTTCAAGGAGACGCCCGAACCGCGCGGCAAGATGAAGAAGACCAAAGGCCGCCTCTACCTCATCCAGAAACACGATGCGACGCGCCTGCACTACGATTTCCGGCTGGAGCTGGACAGTGTTCTGCTTTCGTGGGCCGTCACGCGCGGGCCGAGCTTCAACCCCGCCGACAAGCGCCTCGCCGTTCACGTCGAGGACCATCCGGTCGAATATGGCGGCTTCGAGGGCGTGATCCCCTCAGGCTATGGCGCCGGCACTGTGATGCTGTGGGATCGCGGTGTCTGGGCCCCGCAGGGCGATCCGCATGAAGGGCTGAAGAAGGGCAACTTCAAGTTCGTGCTGATGGGCGAGCGCCTGAAAGGTGGTTTCGCACTGATCCGTCTCAGGCCAAAGCCCGGCGAGAAAAAGTCGAAACATGAGAGCTGGCTGCTCATCAAAGAGCGCGACCAGTGGGCCGACGAAAGCGTCGTTGCAACCGACGAATGGGACACCAGCATCAAGACCGGCCGCGACCTCGACCGGATCACCGATGAGGGCGAAAAGTACAAGCGTGGAAAGATGTACTCGACGACCTCACGGACGAAATCGAAAGCCCCGAAGAAGGCAAAGACGCAGGCGACCAAAGTGAAGACGGCGACGGTGAAGAAGGGGGCTGCGAAGAAATCCCCCGCAAAAAAGCTCCAGCCAAAAAGCGGACCTCGGCGACGCGGTCCCCGCGTCGATCCAAAGTTCGTCGCACCCCAGCTCGCCACGCTTGATACCTCGCCGCCGGCCGGAGCGGGCTGGCTGCACGAGATCAAGTTCGACGGCTACCGCATCATTGCTGTCATCAACAAAGGCAAGGTCCGCCTCTTCACTCGCAACCAGAAGGACTGGACGCACAAATACCAGCGGACGGCGGAAGCCGTGGCACAGCTGGGCCTGAAGAATGCCGTACTCGATGGTGAACTGGTCGCGCTGGACGACAAGGGCCACGCCTCCTTCTCGAAGATGCAGGCGGCCACGGAAGACGAGAACATTCCGCTGGTATTCAACCTGTTCGACCTCCTCAACGAAGACGGCGAAGATCTCACCGACCTCCCGCTGGTCGAACGCAAGAGGCGCCTGAAGGCCCTGCTCCGCTCCCCGCCCGACAGCATCAAATACAGCAGCCACATCGATGGCGACGGAGAGGACGTCATCGCTTCGGCCTGCAAGCTCAACCTCGAAGGCGTCATCTCCAAGCGCGCCGATGCGCTCTACAGTTCAGGCCGCGGCCTCTCGTGGATCAAGAGCAAGTGCATCGGCAGCGACGAGTTCGTCATCGGTGGCTATCGCCTCTCCGATAAGAAGGGCCGGGCCTTCCGCTCCCTGCTTCTAGGCGAGTTCGGCGCCGGCAAAGACAAGGGCAAGCTGATCTATCGTGGCCGCGTCGGAACGGGCTTCAACGACCAGCTCTTCGCCACTCTCCTGCCCCGGCTCCAGAAGCTGAAACGCAAGACCAGCCCCTTCGAGGATGAAACGACCGATGCCCGCCGCAACGCTGTCTGGGTCGAGCCTCGCATTGTCGCGCAGGTAGCCTATCTTGAAACCACGCCCGACGGCCATCTTCGCCACCCCAGCTTCCTGGGCCTTCGCGAGGATAAGCCGGCAAAGGCGGTGAAGACGGGAAGCTCCTCCGTGTCGCTCGCAAGCACGAAGAAGACGAAGGCCAAGACCCGCGCCCACGCGGCGGCGGTGAAGGCGAGTCCAAAGGTGCGCGCGCCGGCAAGGAAGCCACCTGCCGCGAAGAAGGCGCCCGAGCCCATCAAGGGCCTGCGCCTGACTTCGCCCGACAAGCTGCTCTGGCCGGAAGACGGCTTCACCAAGCTCGACCTCGCGACTTACTACAATGATTTCTCCGACCGGATCCTGCCCCATGTGAAGGACCGGCCGCTCAGCCTGGTCCGCTGCCCCGAAGGGTACAAGGGCGAATGCTTCTTCCAGAAGCACCACAATCCCTCCACGCCGGACGCCATCGAAACCGTCAGCATCAAGGAGAAGGACGGCGGCAAAGCCGATTATCTGGTGATCCGCAACGCCGCCGGCGTCGTCGGCGCCTCGCAGATCGGCGGGCTGGAGCTGCACGTCTGGGGCGCCCGCACCGACAGCCTGGAAAAGCCTGAGCGCATCGTGTTCGATCTCGATCCGGACGAGGGGCTGGACTTCGAGGATGTGAAGGCGGCCTCGGTCGAACTCAAAGGCGTTCTCGAAAGCCTCGACCTCAAGAGCTTCCCCCTGCTCACGGGCGGCAAAGGCATCCACGTCATCGTCCCGATCGCCCGCAAGCTGGAATGGCCGGACGTGAAGCAGTTCTCCAGCGACCTCGCCCGCATGCTCGCCAGCCACGCGCCGGATCGCTATGTCGCCCAGGCCTCGAAGGCCAAACGCAAGGGCCGCATCTTCATCGACTGGCTGCGCAACGAGCGTGGCTCAACAGCTATCGCCCCCTTCTCCCCCCGCCGACGCAAAGGCGCGCCCGTCGCGACGCCGGTAAGCTGGGCCGAACTTCCGAAGTTCGACACCCCCGCAGCCTTCACCATCAAGACCATCGGCGCCCGCCTTTCCCGCCTCCGTTCCGACCCGTGGAAAGGTTACGTCGCAGCATCGCGCCAACAGCTCAAAGCCACCGCCCTGAAAGCAGTGTCGAACAATTGAATCTGGTTATGGTGGGATCACAGCGAAGGCTGTGGTGAGCCGGGCGGGGGTCGAACCCGCGACCACCTGATTAAAAGTCAGGTGCTCTACCAACTGAGCTACCGGCTCTTGGAAGCGGCGGAACCTAGTCGCCGATTCCCTCCCGGTCAACGCAGGATATTAGCGCAAAAGGCGAATTGCACAGCCCTGTCCGGATTGGGCCGCAATGGTGCTATTCTGGTGTGAGAACAGGGGATTGGGAGCGGGAAGATGTTGCGATTGATGGGGATATGTGTGGCGCTCGCGGCTCTGGCGGCGTGCACCTCGGGACCCAAGAAGGACGACGGCGTCGGCCGCGCCGTGAACCGCACGTCCGAGGGGCTGGGCGACGCCGCCCTGACCCCACTGAACGATTTCAACATCCGGCGGGTCGAAATCCCCGCCCGCCTGGCGGCCCTGACCTCGCCCTACGAAGCCGTGCCCAAGCTCGACTGCAAGGACATCGCATTCGAGGTCGTCGAGCTGACCAAGATCCTCGGCCCGGACTCGGATGCGCCTGCCGGTCCGGAAGAAACGCTCGGCCAGAAAGCCGGCGATGGCGCGGCGGGCCTTGCGCTCGGCAGCGTCGCCTCGCTGGCGACAGACTTCATCCCGTTCCGCTCCGTCGTGCGCGAAGCGACAGGCGCCAGCGCGCACGAGCGGCGGCTGAGGGCGGCATATGAGCGTGGCGTCGAACGGCGCTCCTACCTCAAAGGCATCGGCAAGCAGCTCGGCTGCGCGCCGCCGGCGGCGCCTCTTCCGAGCGCGGGTGTCCCGCCACCCGGGCCACCAATCGAGTACCGCAGCAAGGTTCAGCCGGGCTGATCGGCGCTCCAGCGCTCGCGCATCTCCTTGCGCCACGCCTCGAAGCGGCCTTCGGTGATGGCGAGGCGCATCGCGGCCATCATCGCCTGGAAGAACGCGATGTTGTGCCAGGAGAGCAGCATCGGCCCGAGATACTCGCCGGCCTTGAACAGATGGTTGAGGTAAGCCTTCGAATAGTCGCGGCTGGCCGGGCATGAGGACGATGGATCGATCGGCGCATCGTCCTCGGCGAATTTCGCGTTCTTGAGATTGACGGGGCCGTCCCACGTCCAGGCCTGCCCATGACGGCCGGAGCGCGTGGGCAAGACGCAATCGAACATGTCGATTCCGCGCGCGACCGCTTCGACAATGTCGATCGGCTTGCCGACGCCCATCAAGTAGCGCGGCCTTGTCTGAGGCAGCAGCGGCGCGGTCAGGCTGATCGTGTCGCACATCGCGTCATGCCCCTCGCCCACCGCCAGACCGCCGATGGCGTAACCATCGAAGCCCGTGTCGACCACGCGCTGGGCGCTTTCCTTGCGGAGATCGGCATAGGTGGAGCCCTGGACAATGCCGAACAGCGCCTGACGGTCGCGGGCGCCGAACGCTTTCTTCGAGCGATCGCCCCATCGGGCGGAGAGGCGCATGGCGTTGGCCGCCTCGCCATGTTCACAGGGATTCCCCACGCACTCGTCGAGCTGCATGGCGATGTCCGAACCAAGGAGATCGGACTGGATTTCGATGGAACGTTCCGGCGACAGGAAATGCGATGAACCGTCGATATGAGAACGAAAGCTCACACCCTCCTCGCTCATCTTGCGCAGCTCGGACAGCGAGAAAACCTGAAATCCGCCGCTGTCGGTGAGGATCGGATGATCCCAGCGCATGAAGCGATGCAAACCGCCCAGCTTGTGCACGCGCTCAGCCGTCGGACGCAGCATCAGGTGATAGGTGTTGCCGAGGATGATGTCGGTTCCGGCGCCGCGCAACTGATCGAGATAGAGCGCCTTCACCGTGCCCGCAGTGCCAACCGGCATGAAGGCAGGCGTCGCGATATCGCCGCGCGGCGTCGACAGCCGGCCAGCGCGCGCCTCGCCATCCGTGGCCGCGATGTGGAACGGAAACTCAGCCATTGGGCAGCAACAGGCAGGCATCGCCGTAGGAGAAGAAGCGATAACGCTCCTTCACGGCATGGGCATAGGCGCGCCTCATGACATCAAGACCCATCATGGCGCTCACCAGCATGAAGAGCGTCGACTTGGGAAGGTGGAAATTGGTCATCAGGCCATCAGCAACGCGGAAACGGTAGCCAGGCGTGATGAAGATCGAGGTGTCGGCGCTGAATGGCTTGAGCTCGCCGCTGGCCGCGGCGCTTTCTAGAGTGCGTAGCGCCGTGGTGCCGATGGGAATGCACCGGCCTCCGGCCTGACGGGCCGCGTTGATGGCGCTGGCGGTCGAAGCGGAAAGCTCTGCGCGCTCGGCATGCATGCGGTGGTCGGCGATAGTTTCGGACTTCACCGGCAGGAATGTGCCGGCGTTGACGTGAAGCGTCACCGCTTTGCGTCTGATGCCAGCGGCGGCGAGTTCCTCGAGAAGGCCCGGCGTGAAATGGAGTCCGGCCGTCGGCGCGGCGACCGAACCAGTCTCGCGCGCGAACATCGTCTGATAGTCTCCGGCATCCCGCGCATCGGGTGCGCGCTTCGAGGCGATGTAGGGCGGCAGAGGCGTCGTGCCCGCCAGATCGATCGCGGCGTCGAGGTCCGCCCCTGAACGATTGAAACCCAGCCGGACTTCGGCTTCGGCTTTGGAAGCGACGCGCGCTTCAAGTCCGCTGTTGAACTGGATCGTATCGCCTTCCTTGAGGCGCTTGCCGGGACGAGCGAAGGCGCTCCATTCGCCAGGTGAAACGCGGAAGTTGAGATTGACCTCGATCTCGACGTCCGGCCCATCGGCACGGGCGGTGCGCCTTCCGGAGAGCGCCGCCTTGAGCACACGCGTGTCGTTGGCGACAAGAATATCGCCCCTTTTCAGCAGATGCGGGAGGTCGCGCACAGTCCGGTCCTCAAGCCTGCCTTCCGTCCCACGCACGACCAGCAGACGAGCCGAATCCCTCGGGGACGCCGGGCGCAGGGCGATCAACTCCTCCGGGAGGTCGAAATCGAAGTCGGACAACACCATTCCGCGCGCGATAACCCGTAACAGCTCTGGGCGCCAGTCCGCCCTTGCGTTGCCTGGATTTAGGGTAAGCTGGCTGCGGGAGGATGAACCATGATCCGCGCCGTTCTTGTACTTGGCCTCGCGATTGCGGCCTGCTCGCCGCGGCGGACCGAGACCCCTGCGCCCACCGCCACGCCCGCCAGCCTGAAGGACATCGAAGCGGCTCACGACTGGGCCAACGAGCCGGGGCCCAGCCTCAATGGCGCGTTCGAGGCCGGAGCGAAGGCGATCCTCGGACCGATGACCAGATCGGATGCAATCACGGCCATCAACGAAGCCGGCTTCGAATGCACCTATGGCGAGGCCCACCAGGACTATCCCGATCCCATGGCCGTCTGCACGCGCAGCTTCGCCACCCGCGCCTGCCAGATGGACTGGGAAATCGCCTCCACCGCCGACAAGGGCAAGGTCGAGGACGTGACCGCCAGCTTCAAGCGCGACTGCGTCGGCACAGCGGACGATTGGCCGGACAAGGTGGAGTCGGCGATCGACAACCAGCTCGCGCCCGGACCCGCGCCCGCGCCGAACTAAAGCCCGAGCTTTTTCAGCAGGATCTCGTTCACCGCGCCGGGGTTCGCCTTGCCGCCGCTTGCCTTCATGATCTGGCCGACGAACCAGCCGAGCGTTTTCGGCTTTTCGTGACCGGCGGCGCGCTGCGCCTTGACCTCTTCGACCTGTTTCGGATTGGCCGCGATCACCTCATCGACGACTTTTTCGATCGCGCCGGTGTCGGTGACCTGCTTGAGACCTTCGCGCTCGACGATCTTCACGGCCGCATCGCCGGTGGCGATCATCTTGAGGAACACATCCTTGGCGATCTTGCCTGAGATGGTGTTGTTCGAGATGAGGTCGATCAGGCCGCCGAGCTGCTCGGCCTTCACAGGCGACACGGAGAGCTCCAGCCCTTCCTTGTTGAGATAGCCGAACAGCTCCTGCGTCACCCAGTTGGCGGCAAGACGCGCGTCCCTGCCCTTCGCAACGGACTCGAAGAAGGTGGCCTTTTCCGTATCACTGGCGATGACGCCCGCGTCGTAGTCTTTCAGGCCATAGTCCTTCACCAAGCGCGCGCGCTTCTGGTCCGGCAACTCCGGAAGCTTCGCGCGGATCTCCTCGACCCACTTCCTGGAAAGCTCCAGCGGCAGCAGGTCGGGATCGGGGAAGTAACGATAATCGTGCGCGTCTTCCTTCGAGCGCATGGAGCGCGTCTCGTTCTTGTCCGCGTTGTAGAGGCGCGTCTCCTGATCGATCTTGCCCCCGTCTTCCAGGATATCGATCTGCCGGCGCGCCTCGAACTCGGCCGCCATCTGGATGAATCGGAACGAGTTGACGTTCTTGATTTCGCAGCGCGTCCCGAGCTTCTTCAAGCTGCCGGTCGCCTGATAGTCGTCGTAGCCACCCGGCCGGCAGACCGAGACGTTCACGTCGGCGCGCAGATTGCCCTTCTCCATGTCGCCATCGCACGTGTCGAGCGCGATGAGTATGGAGCGCAGCTTCTTCACATAGGCGGCCGCCTCCGCGGGCGAGCGGATATCCGGCTTGGAGACGATCTCCATCAGCGCCACGCCCGACCGGTTGAGGTCGACATAGGTCGCGTTGGGATCGAGGTCGTGGATCGATTTGCCTGCGTCCTGCTCGAGGTGCAGCCGCTCGATGCCTACGGTGAAGGTGTAACCTTCATCGGCTTCAACCTCGACCTGTCCCTCGCCGACGATGGGCGATTTGAACTGGCTGATCTGATAGCCCTGCGGCAGGTCGGGATAGAAATAGTTCTTCCGGTCGAAGCGCGAATAGAGATTGATCTGGGCGTTGAGGCCGAGGCCGGTCTTCACCGCCTGCTCGACGCAGAATTTGTTGATCACGGGCAGCATGCCGGGCATGGCCGCATCCACCAGCGAAACGTTGGTGTTCGGATCGGCGCCAAAGGCAGTGGACGCGCCCGAGAACAGCTTGGATTTGCTGGCCACCTGCGCATGGACTTCGAGCCCCATGACGACTTCCCAGTCGCCGGTGCGGCCTGAAATCAGATAGGGAGTGCGGGTGGTCATGGCGTCCTCAAAGCGGGCGGAAGCCGGGTTCTAGCGGCGTTTGGCCGGGGCGTCGACCCTGTGGAATAGACCCTAAAACCCGCTCAGGTCAGCTTGATTGCGATGACCCTGGAGTCGCCCATGAAGATGCGCTCGAAAATGTAGAGCACCATGCCGCTCGAGAGGACCATCTGGCCGCGGACGGGATAGGACCAGACGGTTTGGCGCGTCGTGAGATCGACGGCGTAGACGTTCTTCTGCGTGCCAAAGAAAAGCATGTTGTCGGTGAGGATCATGTTTTCGTAGGGCCCGATACTGGGGCTATCCGGATAGGATCCGAGGGTCTCTCCTTTCGGCACTGGAATTGACCAGAGCACCGTACCGTCCGTGTCGCTGATCGCGTCGATGGTCGCGTTGTTGTCGGCGTGGAATGCGTAAATCACATTGCCTGCGGTGATGGGCTGGTATGGGTAACCCGTCCGGCCGGTCCATGCGCGTGCGCGGGTTCTCCTGTCGATGGCGATCAGGCGGTTGCCATCGAAATAGTCGCGGCCGATGACGTGACCACCCTCGGTGAGAACGGGTGACATGCTGTCCCCGACGGTGGATCCGCCATAAGGCGCGCTGCCCGGGAGCATCTCGCCGGTCGCCTTGTCGAGAATGACGAGGCCGTTGACGACATGGAGATAAACTTGGCTTTCATCCACCGCCGGCGTCTGTGCGGCGAGATAGTCTCCCACGTACTGCTTGTCCCATGTTGTCGTTCCGGCCGGGAGAGCGAAACGGTAGGCGCGTCTCTGAAATTCTCCGCGAAGGAAATACATTGCCCCGGCCTGGAAGGTCGGGCTGTTGAGGTTCACGCCGCCCCCGGTCGAGTCGAACATGGCGTTTGTTAGGGGAGCGCCGGTTGCGGCGTCGATCCCGCGGATTGTAGAATCGCCCGTGAATGTCGGGGTTGGAGACGTGAGCGTGAACGGAAGGTAGATCCGGCCGTTGTGATAGCCAGGCGCGCCAAGAAAGGTCGCCGCGTCCGCCGGTTCGTACATCCAGTTCTGCGCGCCGGTTGCTTCGTTGAGGCTATAGAGACGATGTCCGACCGTGAAATACACCGAGCCGCTGACCGCAATAAGGCCGCCTTCCCTGTTGGGATCGGATAGTCCGGGTACTTCCCATGCCTTGGTGAACTTCACCGGGTCGAGCGTTGCGGGCACGTACCCGGTATGGGCTGCGTTGCGCTGGTAAGTCACCCATTCGCTCGGGGTCACAGTCATTGCCAGCGTGTAGGTCGCGCCGGGGCCGGCATAGATGTTCGTGCAGGCTGTTTCCCGGCAGGCGCGTAGCTGGATCGGGCTGCTCTGCGTGCCGGTAGAGAGGTCGGATCGGGTGGTCGCCGTGATGGAAAAAGTTCGGGCCATGGCGCCCGGCGTGACGACGACGGACGAATAGAAGGCGGTATCGTAGGTTGCATCGATGACGATAGGTGTCGTGGCCGTGGTCGCCGCCGTGGCCGTGAACGTCTCGGATCGGGTAGTTGCGTCCTCCTGCACGGTGGCGGAACTGCTCGACGCGGAAAGCGTGATCGTTGCGGATGCCGGCGGAGGCGGTGGAGACCCTGGCGGTGGCGCAGGTGGAGAACCGCCTCCGCCGCCTCCCCCGCAGGCCGAAACAGCCAAGGCTGCGACAAGCCTGGTAATCGTCCGAGATGCCTTCACGCGGCGTTTCCCCAACTCAACTCACGAACTGACGGCAGTGACTATGCCAGAAGAGCGTGAGTTGGAAAGTGTCTGCGCCGGCGCCTAATTGTGATCTCTCAGAGTATCAAACGCCACTGCCACATCGGGCGTTCTGAGCGGCAGGTCGTAGGCGAAGCCCTGTACGTAGTCGCAGCCGATGGCGTGGAGCTCGCCGGCAACGTCCGCGTCCTCGATCCCCTCGGCGGTGACGGTCATGCCCAGGCTGCGGATCAGCGTGGTGAGCGCCGTAACAATGCGGCAGGCGCGCGGATGGCGGATCATGCGGGAGAGCTTGGGATCGAGCTTGACGCCATCGGCGGGAAGTTCCGCGAGCCAGGCGAAGGAAGAGTGCCCCGCTCCGAAATCGTCGAGCACAATGCCTGCGCCCGCCGCCCGGAAGGCGGCAAGGGCGCCAAGGGCGCCGTCGAAATCGCGAAGCGCAGCCTGTTCGGTAAGCTCGATGCGCAGCACGCCGTGCGGCAGGCCGGCGTCGCGAATGATTGCGGCAATCTCCTCGACCAGCAGCGGCCGCGCGATTTCAGCGGCGGAGAGGTTCACCTGCATGAACAGGTCCTTGCTTTCCGGCCGTCCCTGAGCGCGTAGCGAAGCGAGCACGCCGGCAGACTTGGCGAGCATGACCGGAGCGATGGATGTCCAGTCCGTGCTGCCACCCTGCCCGACCAGCGTGTCGGGGCCAACGAGCTGGCCATCGGGCGCACGGAAGCGGGCCAGCGCCTCGAAGCCGGCGACGGAGAGATCGTCGAGGCGGCGGATGGGCTGGAAGACAGGTTCCACATTCGTCTCGCCATAGACGAGACGAGCGCCAGCTTCGGCCGAAACGATGAGTCCGCGGGCGACCCCGAGATCATGGAATGCGCCGATGAAGTGAGCCGGGCGGCCATCAATCAGCGTGAGGCGCACATCGATCGGGTCGCCGGGGCGGCCCTCCCTCAGGCGCGACGCAATCATGCCGCGCGCCAGGCCGTCGAGTTGGCCGAGCAGCGCCTCGAGTGTCCAGCGGCCGTCGAGCGCGGTAAGCGGGCCGCCCGGCTCGGCGCGGATCGCAATGGCCCCTTCGCTCGCGGACCAGGTCCACAAGGCGGCGCGCGCGGACGTAACGGCGGTGTCGGCGGAGAATTGATTCATGTCGCCCCGAATCAGATCAGCCGGAGACAAACGCCTCAGCGGCGGCAAGTCCAGCCTTAGGACCGACGGCGGCGGCAATAGCCGGTTGTGCAAGGCAATCTCGCGCGATGCGGCGGACGTCATCGGCCGTCACGGCGTCTATGCGGCGAAGAACTTCCTCTACGGGGACGAGCCTGTCGAAGGTGAGAAGCTCATACGCGGCGGTGCCGGCGCGCGCGGCGGGGGCTTCGGCGGCCATGGCGTAGCTGGCAGCGGCGACGGCGACGGCGCGCGCAAGTTCGGCTTCGGTCGGGCCGTCGCTCGCCATCTGCGCCCAGATATCGGAGGTAAGCTTCACGACTTCGGCGGCATCCTTCGTCGCGCAGCCGGCATAGACCGAGACGCGGCCGACATCGGAATACTGCTCGGCGGACGCATCGATGGTGTAGGCGAGTCCCCTGCTCTCGCGCACTTCCTGGAACAGGCGCGAGGCCATGCCGCCGCCGAAGATCTCTGCGAAGATGCGCGCCGCGAAGCGATCGTCGGATGTCGCCGAAGGCGCGCGGCGGCCCAGGACGAGGTGGACCTGCTCGAGCTTGCGCACTTCGGTGCGAACGGCAGAGCCGGTCTGGCCTGGCGGCTGGAGAAATTCCCGGGCGAGAGGCTCGCGGCTGTCGAACCAGCGGTGGACGATATCTTCGATGGCGCCGCGATCGAAGGCGCCGGCTACGGAAATGACGGTGCGGTGCGGCGCATAGTTGGAACGGGCAAAGTCGTAGAGGTCGTTGCGGGTAACGGGCGCCAGCGTCTCTTCGGTGCCGAGGATGGGGCGGCCGAGCGGGTGATCGGGATAGCTGGCCACCTGCGCAAGCTCGAAGACCAGGTCATCGGGCTGGTCTGCGGCTTCGCCGATTTCCTGCAGGACAACACCCTTCTCACGCTCGATCTCTTCGGGCGGATGGCTCGGCGCGAAAACCAGCGACAGCGCGGTCTCCAGCATCTCCGGCGCATCGGCGCTGAGGCAGCGGACGAAATAGCTGGTGCGTTCGTATTCGGTGGCGGCGTTGATGGATGCGCCACGCGCCTCGACGGCCTCGGCTATCTCGCGCGCGTTGAGGCCGTTAGCGCCCTTGAAGGCCATGTGCTCGAGGAAGTGCGCGAGGCCGTTGCGGTCGGCCGGTTCATGCCGTGCGCCGGCGCCGAGGAAGACCCCAACGGCGGCCGTGCGAAGGCCGGGCATGGCGTCGAACACCATCCGCACGCCATTGTTCAGTGTGATGACCTGACGTGCATCAGCCATGTGGATCATGCACCCACGAGGGAGAGGATACGGTCGCGCACGAAGTCGGCGCTCATCGGTCCGGTGTCGAACTTTTCCTTGCGCGACGTGAATTCGGCGGCGCGGTCCGGCAGACCGATCCTGACACCCAGCGCTTTTTCCACGGTCTCTGGAAACTTCGCGGCATGCGCCGTGGCGAGCGTGACGATGGGACCGTCGGCCTGGCGTGTGCGGCGCGCGGCGGCGAGGCCCACGGCCGTGTGCGGGCACACGATCCAGCCGGTCTCGGCGTGGGCGCGTTTCATTTCCTCGACCGTCTCGCCGTCGCTGACGCGTTCGGCGGAGAGGCCCATGTCGCCCAGCTTGGTCGCGGCGGTTTTCGGCAACGGCGCCTCGCCTTTACTGGCGAGCAGCGCATAGGCGGCGGCGACTGCTCCGCCATCGCGACCGGAGGCTTCGAACAGCAAGCGTTCGAAGTTGGAGGGAAGCTGGATATCCATCGCCGGGCTCAGCGTGGCGGCGGTGGCGCCCTTCATCAGCGGCATGCCGGAGAGCAGCCGCGCCATCGCATCGTTGGCGTTGACGGCGGCGACGCAGTCGAAGCGCGCGAGCAGCCCGCAGCGTGAGGCGACATAGCAGGCCAGCGCGTCGCCAAAATTGCCCGTCGGCACGACGAAGCGGATCGGGCGGTCGCGGCCGAGTTGAGCCTGCGCCTGCGCGAAGTAGACGCTCTGCGCGGCGACGCGCGTCCAGTTGATGGAATTGACGGCGGCGAGATGCGTGCGCCGGCGGAACTGATCGTCGGCGAGAAGCTGTTTCAGGATCGCCTGCGTGCCGTCGAAATCCCCTTCGAGCGCGAGGTTGTGGATGTTGGCGGCGCCGGTCGCCGTCATGAACAGGCGCTGCGTCGGCGAGACCCGGTCGAGCGGGTGCAGGATCACCATGTCGACGTGCTTCGATCCGGCAAAGGCCGAAGCAGCGGCCCCGCCGGTGTCGCCCGAGGTGGCGCAGAGGATGGTCATGCGCTCGCCGCGCAGTCCGAGGATGTGATCGTAGAGCTGGGCAATCAGCCGCATCGCCACGTCCTTGAAGGCGAGCGTCGGCCCGTGATGCAACTCCATCATCCAGCGGCCGGGACCCACCTCGATAAGAGGAGCGACAGACTGGTGCGCGAAGGGCGCGTAGGCCCGTTGCGCCATGCCGCGAATGGCGTCTTCCGGCAGGCTGTTTCCAGCGAACGCGGAGAGCACGCGGGTGGCCGTCTCGACATAGGTGGCGCTTGCGCTGGGCCGCTCGATCGACGGGAACGCCTCCGGGCTGAACAGGCCGCCGTCGGGCGCGAGGCCCATCAGGCTCGCCTGCACGAAATCGACCGGCTCTGCATTTCCACGTGTGGAGACGTACTTCATTGCTGGCCGGCTTCCCGTTTCCTGAAGCGCAGGCGGCCGGCCCGCGCGTGGAACAGGGCGTATATCACGACGAAACCAATCGCCATCCCGAACCAGGTTACAGCATAGCCAATGTGGGTTTCGGGCGGTGTTCGGGTCAGGTAATCCGGCATCCCGTCAAGCCTTGCGAGAATGAAACGTTCGTCGACGGGGCCCGTCTGCAGGAAGACCGCCATGGCGGGTGCATCGAACCAGTGCCACTCGTTGCGGTCCGGCGCGTTGGCGGCGGCCATCATCTGCTGCTTCGGCCACGCCCCGACAATGAACCTGCCCGCCAGCGCCTGGGGCGTCGCTGGCGCGGTATAGGGGCCGCCGTCCAGTTGCAGCGGCTCAAACCCGGTCTCGGCCAGAACGCCCCCGTTCGAGCTGTAGCAGCCAGGCATCACGGGCAGGAACAGCCTCCAGCCTGCCTGCCCCGCCGCGTTGTGGCCGAAGACGCGCAGCGGGCGGGCGGGTGCCGCCTCGACCGCGACGATCCTGCCCAGCGGCTCGGCGTCCTGACCGCAGAAGGCGTCTTCGAGCGTCCCCGGCGTGGCGCTGGCGGCGCGCTCGAAATCCGCGATAACCCCGGACTTCCACCCCGCCCGCTGGACCTGCCACGCTCCCAGCCAAACCAGCGCGACAAGCGTAGGGATCGCGATCAGAGTGAGAACAGGAAGCGGACGAAAATACATGACTTGGCGATACTCTCGCAGCAGGCGGACGCCTAGTCCTGCTTGTCGTCGTCCGCGAACTTCGCCTGGCCTGCATGATGCTTCCATTGCAGGGCGAACAGCGTCGCCTTGATGGGGCGCAGCAGGAACAGGCAGAAGGCCAGAGTCAGCGGCGGCCAGATCAGGGCGTGCACCCAGGCCGGCGGATCGAAGGCAAGCTGAAAGAACCCGGCGGATGGAACGATCACGATCAGCGCCGCAAACATCACGAAGAAAGACGCGCCATCGCCTGTGTCGGCGACGGTGAGATCCGCCTCGCAGGCGTCGCACCGTTGCTTGAAGGTGAGGAAGCCACGGTACAGCCGGCCCTCTCCGCAATTCGGGCAGCGGCAACGCAGGCCCGCGGAAATGGGGGAGACGGCCATGTCAGCTCCCGCCGAACTGGTTCGGCGCCAGGTAGAGACCTAGATAGACTACAATCCAGACGATGACGACGATGAGCCAGTTCAACTCGACCAGGTGAAACCCGAGCGGCTTGGCCGGATTGGAGAAGCCCGCGATCGCCAGCACAGTGTAGAGCGCCAGCAGGATCCAGCCGATGAACAACTGAATCAGGGCTGTGCGAGTCACCATGTAGAGCAGCGGTGCATCGAGCATGGGCGGAGCGAACGACGTATCGCCCGACCATTGCGTGACGACGTAGTAGGCGCCGCCGGCGGCAAGGCTCAGAGCCAGAAGCGAGAGGGCGGCGGACAGCCAGGTGCGGTTGCGATGGAAAGACCCGCCGGCGAACCAGGCGGCGGCGCCGGAGGCGGCAATCAGCAGTGTCGCCCATAGCATATGGCCGAACAGCTCGAACTTCTCTGCCGATACGCCTGCGTCGCCGCGGAAGCTTCCGGTCGTGTTGGAGAAGGCGCCGCCGCTCCAGATCTGGTTGGCCTGCGAGATCATGGGTGTGTCCGTGCCCGCGAGCGGCGCGATCGACGCCACCCACAGCACCACCATGGCGGCCTGCAGGACAAGGAAGCCGATAAACGCCGTCTTCCCGCGCATCACCCTACTCTCAGTCTAGCCGTCAGTGGGCCGCCGGCGCGCCCGGTCCGAAGATGAGGTGCGGGGCGACGTAGACGAATGCGAAGAGGAACAGCCACACCACATCGACGAAGTGCCAGTACCAGGCGGCGAACTCGAAACCGAGGTGTTTGGTAGGCTTCATGCCGCCGGCCATCAGGCGAAGCAGGCAGACGATGAGGAAGATCGTTCCGATGATGACGTGTGCGCCGTGGAAGCCCGTCGCCATGAAGAAGGCGGAGCCATAGAGCGAGCCGTCATACGAGAAGCCGGCTTCGGCGTACTCGATCGCCTGGAAGCTGGTGAACGAGATGCCCAGGATGACGGTGAGCAGCAGGCCCCACTTGGCGCCCGCGCGGTCGCCGGACTGCAGCGCGTGGTGTGCCCAGGTGACCGTGGTGCCCGAGAGCAGCAGGATCAGCGTGTTGACCAGCGGCAGGTGGAACGGATCGAACGGACGGACGGGCAAGAACTCGCGTGCACCGGTCTCTGCGTTGGTGACGATCTGCGTGACGGGCCAGTGCGCCCAGCCTTTGAGGTTCTCGAGGTTGGGGTTGGCGAGGTCCGTGTGCGCCGCGTTGCCGCGCACATCGAAGAAGATCGCCATTTCGAAGAAGCCCCAGAACCAGGCGACGAAAAACATCACCTCGGAGGCGATGAACAACACCATGCCGTAGCGCAGGGAGATCTGGACGACTTCGGTGTGATCGCCACCCCGGCTTTCTTTGAGGACATCGCCCCACCAGCCGACGCAGACGAAGACCAGGGCCAGAAAGCCCGGCGCCGGGGCCCACAAGGCGCCCTTCTCGATGAACCAGAAGCCTTTCATGTACCCGGCCATGCCGAGGAACAGCATGAGGAAGGCGATAGCGCCGAGCAGCGGCCACGGACTGGGTTTCACCAGGTGGTAGTCGTGCTTCACAGTCGCGTCCGACATGGTCCAGTCCCTCGATTTGCCGGGTTTTTTAGCCCCTGCGAGTCTTCAACTTCCTACCCCGGGTCTAGTTGACCGCGGATGCGTCCTCAAGCCGCGCGGAGGCCTGAACCTCGCCCGCGAAGTAATACGTGTACGAAAGCGTGATTCCCTTGACGTCCCGGGCCAGCGGATCGTCCGCCATGTCGGCCGAAACGTAGAAGATCACCGGCAGTTTCTCAGTCTTGCCCGGCTGGAAGATCTTTTCCTTGAAGCAGAAGCATTCGACCTTGTTGAAGTATTTGCCGGCCTTGTCGGGGGCGACGTTGTAGCTGGCCATCGCCTTGATCTGGCCTTCGGAGGTGTTGGTCACCTCGTAGAAGCTCATCACCGTCTCGCCGACCTTCACGTCGATGTACGGCTCGACCGGCTTGAAGGTGATCGGCAGGCCTTCATCCACGTTGGCGTCGAAGCGGATGCGGACGGTCTGGTCCAGAACCTTGCGCGATGGCGCGGTTGCGACCTGCGTCGTGCCGCCGAAGCCGGTGATCCGGCAGAAGGTGGAATAGAGCGGCTCGGCTGCGAAGCTGAGGCCCAGCATGCCGACGGCGCCGCCGGTGAGGATGAACGCAGTGAGGCGCGCTTTCGGCGTCATGACCCGCCGACCATCAGGTTCTGACCCATGCGGGTCATGGTGATCAGGAAGATCAGGATGCAGAAGGTGATCAGGCCGAGCGCGATCCACTGGCCACGGTGCTTGCGGGCCTTGGCCTGCTCTGCCGTCAGCGTGACGTACTCGCCGGTGAAAATCGCTTCATGACTGTCGAACACGGCCCCGGCGAGGCCGGCGCGCGGCTGCACGGCCGCGGACGCCTCAATCGTTGGGTTGGAGGGCTCTTTCGCCATCATCCGGCTCCAAGGCCAGCAGGCCAGTAGACCATCGGCAGTGCATGTTCGATCAGCAGCGCCGCGAACAACGCAAAGAGATATATGATCGAGATGCCGAACAGCACATGCGCGCGGCGCAGGTCAGCGCGGACATTGTCATCGCCGGCCCGGCTGAAGAAGACGCGGACGGCGCCATAGAGGAAGGCGATACCGCCGAGGCTGGCGACAACGAGATAGATCCAGCCGCCGAGACCGGTCGCAACCGGCGCAAGGCCGAACGGGGCGACGATCAGCGTGTAGATCAGGATCTGGCGGCGGGTCTCGGCTGCCCCCCTGGTGACGGGCAGCATGGGCACGCCGGCGCGGGCGTATTCTTTCGAAGTCCACAGCGACAGCGCCCAGAAGTGCGGCGGCGTCCAGAGGAAGATCAGGCCGAACAGGATCCACGCGTCGATCGGCGCATTACCCGTCACGGCAGCCCAGCCGATCACCGGCGGGAAGGCGCCCGCGGCGCCGCCGATGACGATGTTCTGCGCGGTCGAGCGCTTCAGCCACATCGTGTAGATCACGACGTAGAAGACGATGGAGAAGGCAAGCAAAGCAGCGGCCAGCGGCGTCGCGGCCAGCGCCATCAGCATCACCGAAATCACCGACATGATGAGGCCGAAGCCCAGCGCGTCAGCCGGCGCGATGAGGCCGGCGGGCACGGGGCGATGCGCCGTGCGGGCCATCAGCCGGTCGATGTCGGCGTCGTACCACATGTTGAGCGCGCCGGCCGCGCCCGAACCAAGGGCTACAGCCAGGATCGCAACGGCGGCGGTGAACGGATGCATGTCGCCTGGCGCGGCGACGAGGCCGGCCAGGGCAGTGAACACCACCAGCGACATGACGCGCGGTTTCATCAGGCGCACAAAATCCATCGCGCTCGCCTGACTGTAAGGAGTCTGGGCGGTCGTGGGGATCGGTGTTGCGCCTACGTCCGACATATCTGACTGCGCCGCCGCTCCGGCCGCGGCGGCCGGAGCCAGCGGGCCCTGTTATCTGACCCGCGGAAGGTCGTTGTACTGGTGGAACGGCGGCGGAGAGGACAGCGTCCACTCCAGCGTCGTCGCCCCCTCGCCCCACGGATTGGCTTCGGCCTTGCGGCGGCGAACCATCGCCTCGATCAAGCCGACAAAGAAGAACGCCATGCCCACGAGGACGACGTAGTAGCCGATCGTCGACCAGTGGTGCCATTCGCGGAACGCCGGCGTATAGTCAACATAGCGGCGCGGCATGCCGTTGAGGCCGAGGAAGTGCTGCGGGAAGAAGACCATGTTCGAGCCGACGAACATGAACCAGAAGTGCAGGCCGCCGAGGAAGCCGTTGTACTTCACGCCCCACATCTTCTCGAACCAGTAGTACCAGCCGCAGAACAGCGTGAAGACTGCGCCCAGCGACAGCACGTAGTGGAAGTGCGCAACGACGTAGTAGGTGTCGTGCAGAGCGTGGTCGACGCCGGCGTTGGCGAGTACAACGCCCGTGACGCCTCCCACGGTGAACAGGAAGATGAAGCCGATCGCCCAGAGCATCGGCACCTTGAACTCGATGGAGCCGCCCCACATCGTTGCGATCCAGCTGAAGATCTTGATGCCTGTTGGAACCGCGATGACCATCGTGGCGGCGACGAAATACGCCTTGAGATTCACGTTCATGCCGACCGTGTACATGTGGTGCGCCCACACGATGAAGCCGATCACGCCGATCGAAACCATGGCGTAGGCCATGCCGAGATAGCCGAACACGGGCTTCTTCGAGAACGTCGAGATGACGTGACTGATGATGCCGAAGCCCGGCAGGATCATGATGTAGACTTCCGGGTGCCCGAAGAACCAGAACAGGTGCTGGAACATGATCGGGTCACCGCCGCCGGCCGGTTCGAAGAACTTCGAGCCGAAGTTGCGGTCGGTCAGCAGCATCGTCAGAGCGCCGGCGAGAACCGGCAGCGCGAGGACGAGCAGGAACGCAGTCACCAGCACCGACCAGGCGAACAGCGGCATCTTGTGCAGCGTCATGCCCGGGGCGCGCATGTTGAGGATGGTGACGATGAAGTTGATGGCGCCGAGGATCGACGAGATACCCGCCACGTGCAGCGAGAAGATCACCAGGTCCATCGCGAGGCCCGGGTTCGCGTCGTGGCTGGAAAGCGGCGGATAGAGCACCCAGCCCCCGCCGAAGCCGTTGGCGCCCGGCGGGCCCGGCACGAACATCGACAGGATCAGCAGCGTGAACGAAACCGGCAGCAGCCAGAACGAGATGTTGTTCATGCGCGGCATCGCCATGTCCGGCGCGCCGATCATCAGCGGCACGAACCAGTTGCCGAAGCCGCCGATAAGCGCGGGCATGACCATGAAGAAGATCATGATCAGGCCGTGCATCGTCGTGATGACGTTGTAATTCTCCGGGTTGCCGAAGAAGCCGCCGAAGGCGGTGCCGTTGAACAGTTGCAGGCCCGGCTCGGCGAGTTCCACCCGCATGATACCGGAGAAGATCATCCCCACCGTGCCCGCGCCGAGCGCGAACAACAGGTAGAGCGTGCCGATGTCCTTGTGGTTTGTGGAGAACAGCCAGCGAGCCGGGCTGTACCACTTCGGATCGTGGTGACCGTGGTCATCGTGAGCCTGATCGTGCCCATGGTCATGGCCGTGCCCATGACCGGCTTCTGGGGCGCTCTTGGTGTCGGCGGACATAGATTGCTCCCTGATCTCTAGTGCGCCGCCGCGACCTGCGCAGCGCCACGCGGCTGCACCTGGTCGAGGTAGGCGGTGGCTTCAGCGGGTGACATCTTCAGCCGCGTCAGCCACTGGTTGTACTGGTCCTCTGGCAGGATCCTCAGCTCGATCGGCATGTAGGCGTGGTTCGCGCCGCAGATTTCTGAACATTGGCCGAAATAGATCCCGGGCTGCTCGGCCTTGAACCAGAGCTGGTTCAGTCGGCCCGGTACCGCGTCGACCTTGATCGCGAACGGCGGCATCGCCCAGGCATGGATCACGTCCTGCGCCGTGATCGAGAGGCGCACATGCTTGTTGAGCGGCGCGACGATCGGGTTATCGACCGAGAGCTGGTCAATCTGGCCAGCCTTGAGCTGGTCCTTCGGCACGATGCGCGACTCGATCTCGGTGATCTCGTCGCCCTGCCCGTACTGGTAACGCCAGTACCACTGGTGGCCGTAGACCTTGATATCGACGACCTGGTCTTCCGGAACCTTCGGCATCACGTCCTGCTCGTAGAGGAGCGGGAAGGAACCCTTGGCGATCCAGACGAGGATGAGGACCGGGACGACCGTCCAGACGATCTCGACCAGGGTGTTGTGGCTGAATTTTTTCGGAACCGGATTCGCGCGCTTGTTGTAGCGGATCACCACCCAGGCCAGCAGCAGCGTCACGAAGACGGTGATGACGGTAATGATGATCAGGACCTCGTTGTGGAAGGCCATCACGTCGCGCGCAACTTCCGTTGCCGGCGTCTGGAAATTGACCCCGCCGGGTGTCGGCGCCGCCGCCGCAGATCCCGTAACGAACAGGCTGGCGCAACCCAGCGCCCAGCTCTTCCAAGCCCCTCTGCGCATGATCGTCCGTATCCTCCGCAAGGTGCGTGAAATCGGGGCTTTACCGTGATATGCTCCCGACCGCCACCACTCCGTTTCGCTGGCCCGGGCGCATAGTGTCGCAGGACATCGATTCGATCTGGCAGGCGGCAGGTCGCTATCAGAGCGCTATGGAGTTGGGAAGATGAACACTCGGTTTCGATTGGGGATTTCGGCCATTTTGCTGGCCACGGTCGGCCCATTCGCCGCACCTGCCCAGGGCGCTGTGACCGTGATCGGCGGAGGGCTGGCCCGGAGCTGCTACGAGGCCGTCGAATACGGCAAAGTGGGCCCGACAAAAGCCGTCCAGATTTGCGACATGGCGCTCGAACAGGAGCTCCTGACCAAGCGGAACCGCGCCGCCACGCTGACCAACCGGGGCATCCTCTACATGCGCATGGGCGATCACGACAAAGCGCTCGTGGACTACAACAAAAGCATCCGGCTGATGCCCGAGCTGCTTGAGTCGAAAGTTAACCAGGGCGCCGCGCTCTACGGCCTCGGCCGCTACGAGGACGCGATGGATGCGCTGAACGCGGGCGTCTACACCGACTCAGTCGATGCCCGCGCCGTGGGTTTCTACAACCGCGCCCTGTGCCACGAGAAGCTCGGCGATATCCAGTCGGCCTACGAGGACTTCCGCCGGGCGCTGGACACCCAGCCCGCCTTCAAACTGGCGGCGGATCAGCTCGCGCGCTTCACCGTGGTCGAGCAGCCGGGCTGAGTCGCGGGGCTGCTGTGAAGGCCGTTTCGCGCTGTCATTTGCCCCTGCTCCGCCCTATCTAGGGGGAAAGGGCCGCTTGCGGTCGTTTCTGCCGAGGAATTGCCATGAGCGACCGCAGCCTGATCGAGGAAATCGGTCCCGGGATCAGCAAGGCTGCCGAGATCCTCGACGAAGCACTGGCAGGCGCCGATGACGGCGAGATTTTTGTCGAGTCGGTGCGGTCCGAGAGTTTCCTGTTCGATGACGGGCGGCTGAAGTCCGCCTCCTACGACTCAGGCCAGGGCTTCGGCCTTCGCGTCGTCTCAGGCGAGACCACCGGTTATGCGCACGCCAGCGAAGTGTCGGAAGCGGCGCTGCGGCGCGCGGCGTCCGCCGCTTCAGCGGCGAAACGCGGGCGGGCGGGAACCTTGGCGCTCGGCCCGACCCCGGTGAACCGCCGCCTGTACGCTGACGTCGACCCCACTGCCTCGCCTGACTTCGTGACCAAGACCGGATTGCTCGCCGAGATCGATGCCTGGTGCCGCGCTCGCGATCCGCGCGTGGTGCAGGTTTCTGTGTCGCTCGCGGGTTCGCGCACCGCCGTAGAGATCATCCGTCCGGGCGGCGCCAGCGTCGCCGACGCCCGGCCACTGGTGCGCCTCAACATCTCCGTCACCATGGAGAAGGACGGACGCCGCGAGGCCGGCTCGGCTGGTGCGGGCGGACGCGCCGCCTATGACGAATGGATTCAACCGGACCGCTGGAAAGCACTCGCCGAGCGCGCGCTGCGCAAGGCGGAGATCAATCTCGCCGCCGTCCCCGCCCCCGCCGGCGAGATGGAAGGGGCTCTCGGGCCAGGCTGGCCGGGCGCGCAGCTGCACGAAGCCGTGGGCCACGGCCTCGAGGGTGACTTCAACCGCAAAGGTTCGTCCATCTACTCCGGCAAGATCGGCGAGCAGGTGATGGCCAAGGGCGTCACCATTGTCGACGACGGCACCATCGCCAACCGCCGCGGTTCTCTCTCCTTCGACGACGAAGGCACGGAGACCCAGCGCACTGTCCTGGTCGAGGACGGCCGCCTCGTCGGCTACATGCAGGACCGGCTGAACTCGCGCCTGATGGGCGTGAAGGCCACCGGCAACGGCCGCCGCGAAAGCTACGCCAACTCGCCCATGCCCCGGATGACCAACACAGTGATGCTCGGCGGCGATGCCGATCCCGAGGAGATCGTCCGCTCGATCAAGAAGGGCATCTGGGCCGTCGACTTCGGCGGCGGCCAGGTGGACATCACCAATGGCCAGTTCGTGTTCCAGTGCACCGAGGCCTACCTGGTCGAGAACGGCAAGGTCGGCGCGCCGGTGAAGAACGCGACGCTGATCGGTCACGGGCCGACGGTCATGAACAACATCTCGATGATCGGCAACGACTTCGCGATGGACGACGGCGTCGGCACCTGCGGCAAGGCTGGACAGTCCGTTCCGGTCGGCGTGGGCCAGCCCTCGATCAAGATCGATTCCATCACAGTCGGCGGCGCCGGCATCTAGGAGATACGCATGAAACTCATCGCTGGTCTGATAGCCTGCGCCCTGCTCTGCGGCGCCGTTTCAGCGCCTGCGCTGGCGCAGCAGACGTCCGCCACCACCGCCTCTTACAAGACCGTGTCGAGCGAGACGTTCTCGAAAGCGCCGGGTGGGGCAACGCTGGTGGATGTGCGCGAACCGGCGGAGTGGGCCCAAACGGGCATGCCTGCGGACGCCAAGGGCGTTCCGATCAGCAGCGCCGATTTCGTGGCGAAGGTTCTGGCCACAAATGGCGGCGATAAGTCGAAGCCGGTGGCGGTGATCTGCCGCTCGGGAACGCGTTCGTTGAAAGCCGCCGAACAGCTCACCGCCGCGGGCTTCACCAACGTCACCAACGTCGGCGACGGCATGATCGGCCGCGACGGCGTCGGCAAGGGCTGGCTCGCCGCCAGCCTGCCGGTCACGCCCTACAAGGCGCCCCAGTAGACTGCCGCCTTACTCTGCAGGCTGGGTCGAAGCCTTCGGCGGCTCTTCCGCCAGCGGCTTCTCGTCGAACGCGCCATGCGCCATGTGCTTGAGGAAGAAGCTGGCGATCGACAGCGCGATACCGATGCCCACGCCTGCCCAGCCGAGCACGGTGAACACCTCAAGCGAGGAATTGAGCGCGGCCTCGTTGTCGAGGGCGGCGCCTGCGACCGTGCCTGTTTCGGTGAGGCCGGCGATGATGCCGCCGACATACTGCGCCCAGGCTGAGGCCAGGAACCACGTCGCCATCATGGTCGACAGCACCTTGTAGACCGACAGCTTGGAGATCGCGGACAGGCCTACTGGCGACAGGAACAGTTCACCTGTCGTATGGAAAAGGTAGAGCAGCAACAAGAAGATCAACGGCACCTGAAAGGTCTCATCGACGAACTGCGCGCCGATCACCAGCATGAAGAAGCCAATGCCGACCTGGATGATGCCAAGCCCGAACTTCAGCATCGGGTTCGGATCCTGGTTCCTTGAACCCAGCCACGCCCACAGGGCCGCGAACACAGGCGCAAACAGCAGGATGAAACCCGCATTGAAAGTCTGTGTCTGAGCCGCCGTGATGGTGAAAAAGCCGTCGCTCGGCAGTTGCGTGTTGCGGTCTGCAAACAGGCTGAGAGATGAGCCCGCCTGTTCGAACAACGTCCAGAACACCGTGGCGGCCGCGACCAGGATCAGGGCGAGTCCGAGACGCTGGGCCTCCACGCCAGTGACCCGCGTCATCGTCCAGAAGATGTAGCCGAGCACAACAACTGATCCGATCAGCAGCAGGATCGCGATGTGAACGTGGGGCTGCCCATCGAGCCCCAGGAAACTGAGATTCTGCTCGGTAAACGTGTTGAGCCCCGCGAGGATGTCCGCGGGTGGCGATTGAACCATCAGCCAGATCACGCCCACGCCGAGAATGCCGCCGATGTAGATGACCGTCTCGCGGCTAAGCCCGAACAGCACCGGCGCCTTGAGCTTTTCCGGTTCCGGCGGGTTGCCGACGTCGTCGGGAAGCTGGGGTGGGCCGGGTGTCCAGAACAGCAGCCTGCGCCGCGTGAATACCAGCCAGCCCAGCGCCATGCCGATGCCGGCGAGACCAAAACCCCAGCCCCAGCCAAACTCCATTCCAAGCAGCCCGCACAGGGCGCTGGCCCAGAAGGCGCCCAGATTGATTCCGTAGTAGTACAGCGTGAAGCCGGGATCGCGCCGGGGGTCGCCCTGCGGATAGAGCTGGCCGACGATGGCGGAAATGTTGCCCTTCAGAAATCCCACGCCGACGATGATCAGCGACAGCGCGAGATAGAAGATGCCCACAAAGACTGGATTGCGCTCGGCGACGCCGAACGCGTAGTCGGCCTGCGCAATCGTTGCTGGAAGTGGCGAGTTTGCCGGGAGCCCAGAGAAGACCAGGTCGCCGTTGGAGTTCGGCGTGATCGTGCAGGCGGATCCGGCGTCAGGCGCGGCGTTCAGTTCGCAGCGTTCGCCCGCAATCGGCAGGAAGACACGCCGTTCATCGCCGCGTCCATCAACCTCGAAGCGGTATTCCGAGCCGGCGACGCTCATCGTCTGAACGGCCGGCGCCCCCTCAGCCGCCATCATCAGGTGTCCGCCGACAAGCAGCAGCGCGCCGAAGGCGATGGCCTTTTTGGTCCCGAGGTATTTGTCGGCGAGGATCCCGCCGATCAGCGGCACCAGGTACACAAGGGACGTGTAAGCCCCGTACTGCGAGCCGGCGAAGCTATCGGAAAACAGAAAGTGCTGGGTAAGATAGAAGATCAGGATCGAGCGCATCCCGTAATAGGAAAACCGCTCCCACATCTCCGCGAAGAACAGAATGTGGAGTCCCTTGGGATGCTTGCGCATCTGGGTAAACACGGGGATTGCCGTCAGGACCGTAATCAGGATCCCGACGACGAGCACGACGTTGAAAAAACCCATTCCACCCTCAGCAACCGCTATTGTGGGCGAGATCAACACGCGGACCGCACATGCTCAAGCCCCGGAATCGCTAGACGCGAGCAAGGTCTTGCCCCGCAAAAACAACAAAGGGCTGAATGTCGGGGGTTTCGTTGGGGCAACAGCTCGGGCGAGCCGGATTTTCAGAAGGGTCTAGAAGCGGACTTCCTTGAAGGCGTGTCGCAGGTCGCGCTTCCACGGGCCGTGATACTTCTCGAGCAGGCGCTCGGCGGGGTTGAGCCCGCTCTCCGCTATCTCCTGCAGCTCGGTGATGAAGATCGTCTCGTTCTCACCCGACCCGTTCAGCTTGTTGCGGCGGCTGAGCCCGCGATGCGCAATCGCCAGCACGTCCTTGGCAACCTTATGCGCTGTCGTGTTGCGGATCGGCGCCTTCAGGCCAAGCATCGGCACGGCGCTGCGCAGCGCCTGACGTTCGGCTGTCGTCCAGCCCTTCACCAGCTCCCACGCGCTGTCGAGCGCGACTTGGTCGTAAAGAATCCCGGCCCAGAAGGCTGACAACGCACAGAGCTTGGTTTGCGGGCCAGCATCGGCCCCGCGCATCTCGAGGAAGGTCTTGAGGCGCACTTCCGGGAAGATCGTCGAGATGTGGTCGTCGAAATCGTCCATCGCCGGCTTCTCGCCCGGTAGCGTCGGCAGCTTGCCCGCCATGAAGTCGCGGAACGAAAGGCCTGAACAGTCGAGGTACTTTCCATCTCGCCGCACGAAATACATCGGCACGTCGAGCGCGTAGTCGACATACTGCTCGAACCCGAAGCCTTCCTCGAAAGCGAACGGCAGCATGCCCGTGCGGTCCGGATCCGTGTCGGTCCACACGTGCGAGCGATACGATTGATATCCGTTGGTGCGGTTCTCGGCGAAGGGCGAGTTGGCGAACAGCGCCGTCGCGATCGGCTGCAGCGCGAGACTGACGCGCATCTTCTTCACCATGTCCGCCTCGGATCCGAAGTCGAGGTTGGACTGCACGGTGCAGGAACGGAACATCATCTGCCGCCCGAGACGGCCGACCCTCTCCATATACGCCTTCATGATGCCGTAGCGCCCCTTGGGCATCATCGGCGTCTCTTCAAGCGACCAGATCGGCGAGAACCCGAGAGCAAGAAACTCGACGCCCATCGGCTCCGCGATCGAACGCGTCTCGCGCAGGTGGTCGGAAATTTCCTTGCAGGTCTCGTGGATCGTTTCCAGCGGCGCGCCGGAAAGCTCGAATTGGCCGCCCGGCTCGAGACTCAGGCTGGCCCCGTCCTTCTTGCCGCCGATGATGTGGTCGCCCTCAATGATGGGCGACCATCCAAACTTCTCGAATCCCTCTAGCAGTTTTCGCACCGAAGCCGGCCCGTCATAGGGCAGCGGCCGAAGCGTCTTTTCGATGAAGCCGAACTTTTCGTGCTCGGTGCCGATACGCCATTGCGACGCGGGCTTGGAGCCGCCCGCCAGCCGCTCGACAAGTTCGCGCTTGTTGCGAATACGCGGCGCGGACTCGTCGATGTCGCGAGTTGGTGTCGTCATACACGAATCCGTCCGGGGACTGGTCCTCACCAGCCAGATAGGTACGCCCACCTAGGTGCGCCAGCGGGCCGGCGTCAAATACATGTATGTGAAGGAATTCTATTGCTGGCAGGGCCCTAGCTACGCCAGTCGCCCGCCAGCGCCTGATACAATGCAAGAGCCGCTACGGCAGCCGTTTCAGCCCTGAGAATGCGGGGGCCGAGACTGACCGGCCGGACATAGGGAAGCTCTCGCAGGCGCTTGCGCTCCGCTGGGCTGAATCCCCCTTCCGGGCCAATGAGAATCGCAGCCGGCGCCTTCAGGACCTCCAGCCCGCTGGCCGCAGGAGCCGCTCGACCCGCCTCTCCGCCCCACGGCTTGGCCGCATCTTCTCCAGCCTCGTCCGCGTAGATCAGCACGCGATCCGGCTTCCAGGACGCCAGCAACGCCGGAAGCTTGGCCGCCTCGTGAATGCGTGGAACATCCAGCCGCTCCGCCTGCTCCGCAGCCTCGATGGCAATGCGCTGCAGGCGATCTGTCCTTACCGTGTCCGCGTCCGTGCGCTCCGTAAGCACAGGCAGGATTTCGGAAGCGCCGAGCTCTGTCGCCTTCTCGACCACGAAATCCGTGCGCGCCTTCTTCAACGGCGCGAAAAGCAACCAGACATCCGGCACGCCCTGCTGCTGGCGCGTCTGCTGCCCAAGCTTCAGTGTAGCGGTCGACTTGGTCGAAGCGGCTAAGCTGGCGTCAAACTCCCCATGGCGCCCGTTGAACACCCGCACCGGATCGCCCGCGGCCAGCCGCATGACGCGCGTGAGATAGTGCGCCTGGTCGCTGTCGACCGGGATTTCCAGCCCCTCGCCAAGATCGGGGGTGACATAGAGCCGGGGTGTCGCGCTCATGGCTCACGCGCTATACCGGCGGCCAGCATGGCGCAAGAACAAGCTCACGCGACTCCCGCAGCCCCAGCCGACGCCGAGCGCGGAAGCTGGGTTTCGATGGCGCCCGCCTTCGCGCGCCCCTATCTGC
>JAUYPV010000120.1 GCA_030697555.1 Hyphomonadaceae bacterium | reverse complement strand
CAGCGGCAACTCGAAGCCGAGACCGTAGTTGACGAACAGCACGGCCAGCGCCTGCCCCGCGATCGCCATCCAGCGCAGCGACACCAGCGTGCGCAGCCGGGTACGCCCGAACGCCGAACGCACGCTCTGCAACAGCGCCTGGTCGGCCGTAAACGACGACGCCGTCGCTGGAAGGTTTGCCTCGCCGCCCTGCCTTGAACTGGCGGAGCGAGCGTGTCCGGAGGGAGCGTCAGCCATTGCGCGCACTCCACGCATCACACGCCGTCCACACAGGCGCATGACAAAAGCTTGAGGCAGTCATGCCGCAGTTTTCTTTTTTCGCGCTCCATGACCATATCCGGCCATGCGTATTGCCTTCCTCGCCACGGCGGCGCTGGCGGCCGCCTGCTCTCCCGCGAGCACGGCGGCGAAAGCCGACCCCGCCTGCTTCACGCGCACGTCCGAGAAGATCGGCGGCCCCTTCAAGCTGACCGCCCAGAATGGCGCGGTGATGACGCAGGACGACTTCAAGGGCCGCAAGACGCTGGTCTTCTTCGGCTTCACGCGCTGCCCCGACGTCTGCCCCGACACGCTCTTCCGCATCGGCACGGCGATGACCCTGCTGCCGCCCGGCAAGAAGACGCCGCGCACCGCCTTCATCTCGGTCGATCCGGCGCGCGATACGCCCGAAGAAATCGCCCGCTACATACAAAGCAACGGCTTCCCCGCCGACATCGTCGGCCTCACCGGCACACTGGACGAGCTGCAGCAGGTTTCCGACGCCTTCGTCGCCCCTTTCTCCAGGGACGAGAATGTGGACACCGCCTCGGGCTACATCGTGAACCATTCCGCCATTCTCTACCTGATGGACGAGAACTGGAAGCTCGAGAGCTTCTTCCAGCCCGGCGAACGCCCACAGGCCATCGCCGCCTGTATCGCCGCCCTTAGCTGATACCCTGGTGGGCTGATACCCTGAAAACCGAACGCCCGCCCCGGAAACCGGAGCGGGCGTCAAAGTCTGCAGCCTGCCCTGCCGGCCTATTGCGGTTTCGGCGCCGGTTGGGGTGGCGGCGTGGGCGACGGCGTGAAGGTCGCCGAGAAGCCGAGCTGCTGCTTGTTGAATTTCTCGCCTTCCTTGAACAGCGCCACGGGCGCCGCCGGCTTCAGCTTGATGTTGAGCGAGCCCGGCTGCTTCACGAACTGGGCGAGCGCCGCCGACAGCTCGTTCGAGACCGCCGGATCGACGCCGCTGTTGGCGAGGTCGGTGCCCGACGTGGTCAGCATGTTGACGATATCGGTGCGCAGCGTTTCCGGATCGCCGCCGCCGAACATGCCGCCGACCCCCAGCATGAAGGTCACGAGGGTCTTGTCGGTGAGCGTGATGTCGAGGTCGGTGAACAGCAGCTTGCCCAGCGCGCTCATGTCCGGTGCGGCCGGCGCGGCAGGCTGAATCGGGACATCCGGATTGTCCGGATCGGGAATGACCGCCTCGCCCGTGAACGACGTCTCAAATTCCGAGAACACCTTGAGGATGTCGGCATAGGCCGCCTTCAGCCCCTGCACGCCGCCGGTCGCCTTGATGTCGAACGAATCTGTCAGCCCGAAATTATAGTTGATGGAGCGCGTCGTATCCGTCCCCGGATCGAAGGTCGCTTCGCCCTCGCCATAGAACTCCACCGTGCTCGAGGGATAGCCGACCATCGAGAGCGCCATCGTCGCCTGCTGGCCCAGCGCGCCGCCCGCTGAATCCGCCGCGAGGCCGAATGTCGTGCGCGGCGTCGAGACTTTCGTCACCACGCCCTGCGCATCGCGCGTCACCTTCTGCTCGGTCTTGGAGACATCGATCTTGAGGCCGGAGGCGTCGACCTTCATGCCCGACCATTTGAAGTTGTCGTAGCCCGGATCGATGGGGCTCGACAGGCTGGCGAGAACCTCGGCTTCCGCGTTGCTCGCGGCCGCCGGATCGAACGCCGAATTCATTCCGACCTTGATCGCCTGCTCGAACAGCCCGCCCTGGATGTTGGCGATGTCGCCGGTCCCGAAGTCGAACGTTCCGGCGATCGGCATGCCGCCCGCCATCTCGGCAGGAACTTCAAAGTCGCCCTTAAGCCCGTCCATGTGAGTGTTGGCGAAGATCTTGTTCTTGAGACCCGAGACCGAGAACTCGCCGAGCTGCACATTGTATTTGCCCGCATCGGCCCCGGCGCCGGCGCCCATCGACGCGAAATCGCCGGCCAGCTTCATGCCGTTGACCGAGATCTTGGAAAATTCCCACTGCTCGAACGGCGGCGGCTCGCCCGCGCCTGCGTCCGTGAACGCGCTGGCGACGAACTTCCCGGCCACCTCGTTGAGGCCCTCGACCGTGAAGCTGTCGAGGTCGAGCTTGACGCCGTCGATCGGCTTCTCCGGCGTGATGCCCTTCAGCGTGATCGAGGAGACCACCGGCTTGCCGTCGGCCGCGATGTCCATGCCGCCGAAGGTCAGGCTCTTGGCCTTGAGCCCACCGCCGGTCCCGCCCTTCTCGGAGATAATCACGTTGTTGAGCGTGATCTTGTCGCCGCTTCCGGACTTGCCCTGATACGTGATCAAGGGCGAGGAACTTCCCGCTTCGAGGTTCATGGCCTCGAGCGCGGCGTTGGCTTCCTTGCTCGCGCTGCAGCCCGCAACCAGGACCAGCGCAGCTGCGCTGACGATCCAGAATTTCATGTGTCCGTCCCTCGTTCGCGCCCAGATACAGGCCCAGATGCAGGCTTTGTTGCGTCAGATGCCGCAGGACGCTAGGCCCTTGGGCATGATTGCCTTGGAATCATATCACCGGGTGTTTCTGATCGCCAAATCAGGCGCCTCGGTACCGGTCCGCGTGCAGGTAGACAAGCGGGCCAGGCGGGTTTCAGTGCGGATCGATCCGGCTGCCCGCGAGGCGGTCGCCACAGCTCCTGCCGCCCGGCATGCGCTGGATGCGATTTCCTTTGCTTCCGAGCGCGTCGAGTGGATTGCCGAACGTTTAGGCGCCCTGCCCCCCTCCGTCACATTCACGCCCGGCGCGCACGTCCCGCTGCGCGGGGTCGTCCACAGACTGCAGCACGCCGAGGGCGGCCGGTCCGTCCGCCTCGACCCGGGCGGCGTCATGCCGGTCCTGCTTGTCCCCGGGTCGCGTGCGGCCTTCGGCGACAAGACGCGCGGCTTCTTCCGCGCCGCCGCGCGCACCGATCTCGCCGAGCGGGTCGCCGCCCACGCGGCGACGCTGAAGGTTGCGCCGAGGTCGATCTCCATCAAGGACACACGCTCGCGCTGGGGCTCGTGCAGTTCCGACGGCCGTCTCAACTTCTCATGGCGTCTCGTCTGCGCCCCGTCCTTCGCGCTCGACTATGTCGCCGCGCACGAGGTGGCGCACTTGAGAGAGATGAACCACTCCGCGCGCTTCTGGCGACAGGTCGAGCGTTGCGTTCCCGACTGGGAGCACGCCCGCAAATGGCTCCAGAGCCACGGCGCCGCCCTCCACGCCATCGGCGACGGCTGAAAACCCCAAAACGAAAAGGGCGGGTCTCTCGACCCGCCCTTCCCTGTCTTGATAACAACTCGGACTAGAAGCGGGCCGTCAGGCCAACCGTGTAGCGGCGTCCGAGCACGTCGTAGGTCGACGGATCAGTGTTCGACGACACCGCCGGAGAGTAGGTCGGCGGCAATTCGTCCATCACGTTGTTGACGTTGAACCGCAGCGTCAGGTTGTCGGAGAAATCCCATGACGCGAGCAGGTCGAGGTAGCCGATCGCCGGAACCACATCCGTAGCGTTGTTGCGGTTGTCCATCTCGGCGATGTGCTGCCAGCGCGCGCCGAACTTCGCCGGGCCCCAGGTGTAGTTGGCCGCAGCCAGCCACTTCCATTCGGGTTTCGAGGCGCCGACCGAGTCGCCCAGCACGCCGGTGTTGTTGATCCGGCCTTCGAAGTTGGCGAAGGGTCCGCCCGGCAGTGTCTGGGTGGCGAACTCTTCGAGCCAGGTGCCGATGAACGAAACGTCCACGGCGCCCGGGCCGATGTCCATGCCCCAATCGACCTGGAAGTCGATGCCGGAAGTGACCGCGGCAGCGAGGTTCTGGTTGGTCGACTGGCCGCTGGCGACGTTGCCCGAGAGCGGGTCACGCTGGAACAGCTGGCAGAAGAAGTTGTTCGGATCGTAGGTCGGGTTCGATGTGCCGTTGGCATTGTAGCACTGCGTGAGCATCGTGGTTGCGTCGACGGTGCCGATCGCGTCCGCCAGCTCGATCTTGAAGTAGTCGACCGACGCCGACAGGCCCGCAAGCCACGGACTATCGAAGTTCGGCGACCACACCACGCCGACCGAGTAGCTGTCGGCGGTTTCTTCGCTGAGGAGCGGGTTGCCGCCGGTGAAGTTCGGGACCTGCTGGTTGGTGTAGGTATAGGTGTCGACGGTCCCGGCGGAGACGCCCTGCGCGACGCACAGAGCCCTCACTTGGGTGTTGGTGCTCGCGGCGAGGTTGCCGCCTGAGCCGTTCGTGCTGCGATACTTGCTGCGGATGTCGCACGGATCGCCCGAGAAGTTCGAAACGGCGCCGGTGTTCGGGCTACCGATGTTCGGGAAGCCCAGCGACGGCGACAGGAAGAGTTCGCCGATCGAGGGGGCGCGCACAGCCTGAGAGTAGCCGCCGCGGAGCCGGAGGCCGTCGATCACTGTCCAGTCGATGTCGGCCTTGTAGGCCGAGACGTTGCCGACCGTGTTGTAGTCGGACTGGCGTCCGGCCAGCGTCAGGTTCAGCTCCTGGATAAGGGGGATATCCTTCAGGACCGGGATCAGCACCTCGGCGAAGGCTTCCTTCACGTCGGTCCTGCCTTTGAGGAAGGTCGACGGGTTGAAGCCGGCGATGTCGTTGCCCGTGAGCCGCGGGTTGCCGGTAGTGCCGGTGGTTGCGTCGGCGAAGCCCGAGCAGGTCGTGGTGGTGACCGCGATGCAGGGCTGAACCGTGATCAGGCCCGTCAGCGAACCGTCAGGAATGCGGTTGTAGTCGTCCTGCCGGTAGGACACGCCGGCCGCAAGACGCACCTCGCCGGCGGGAAGCTCGAAGAGACCGCCCTGAGCCGTGAAGTTGACGTTGCGCTGCTCGATGGTGACGAGGTTTTTCGAAGTCCGGCCGATAAAGGCCTGGCAAGCTGCCGACAGGGACGTCTCGCCGAACCAGTCGAAGCCGCCGGCGCAGAGCGAATTGCCGCCGTCAGCAGCGTTCAGCAGCGTCTGCACCGCCGACCGCGACACGTTGCCGGTCTGGATCGAGGTACGGTCAACGCGGCCATACATCCCATAGGCGTCATACGTCCAGTCGCCGAAGCCGAGATCGCCCCTGACGCCGGTCGTGATCTGGTAGGTGTCGTAGATCTCCGACTGGTGGCGTGGCCCGAGCGCGACGAAGCGTTTGTCGAGCCGGAACGAGCCCAGCGGGAAGGCGGCGCGGCTGTTCAGGATGGTCCTCAGTTCAGGCGTGATGAACGGGTTCGAAGCCGGAACGCGGAAGCCGGTCGTGGATGCCGCGGGCGAAGCCGCGAGTTCGTTGGCTGACTCGTACTGCGTGAACAGGAAATCGGTATAGACTTCAGCGTAGTCGTTGAGGTCGTAGTGAACCGTCGCGAACGCGTTGTAGCGCTTTTGCGGAATCACCAGGAAGTTGAGCGCGCCCGTGTTGAACGCGAAGTTCGGGTTGAAGAACGGACCGGGCTGCGTGAAGCCATCATAGGTGATGCCGCCGGGGCTGACGAAGTCGAGGCGGTTGATGTAGTCGAACAGCGTGTTGTTGTTGTTGAAGCCGAACGTGTCGGCCGGCACGGCGCCTGGAACCGCCGCCGAGATGGCGAGTGCGGTCGGCAGGTTGTTCGAATCGAAGATCGTGTTGCCGAGCGGGCTGGCGGCCGACGCGCCCGAGATGGACGAGAAGGGACGCGCGGCGTTGTAGACGGGGTCGCGGTCGTTGTAAGACAGCATCATCATGGCGCCGCCACGGCCTTCGTCGAACTGGCCGCCGGTCGAGAGCGAGAACGATTTCTGGTAACCGTCGGACCGGTCGGTGAGGCCATAGGACATGTCGACCTGGACGCCTTCGAAATCGTCCTTGAGGATGAAGTTGACGACGCCGGCGAGAGCGTCCGAACCGTAGGTCGCCGAAGCGCCGCCGGTGATCACCTCGATGCTCTGCACCAGAGGCGACGGGATGAGGTTGATGTCGACCGTGCCGTCATTGTTGGACGGAACCACGCGCCGGCCGTTCATCAGGACCAGCGTGCGGTTGGTGCCGAGGCCGCGCAGCTGCAGGTTGGCTTGGCCGCCGTTCGACGGGTTGTTGGAGGTCATGTTCATGTTCGGCACGAACTGCGGCATCTGGTTCAGCAGCGTGTCGAGTGTGGTCGCGCCGGTCGCCTGGATGTCTTCCACGCCGACCGTGACGATCGGGCTGTTGGCGACGTAATCCTGGCGCGCGATCAGCGAGCCGGTGATGACGACGACGTCCTTCTCTTCTTCCGGCGCTGCGGGCGCCGTCTGGGCGAATGCGCTGGCTACGAAACCTGGCGCTACTGTGAGCGCGGCAAGCAGTGTTGAGCGCAGAAGCTGCGCCTTCGTGTTCTTGATTGTCATAGACCCCTCTTGAAATCGATCACTTGCTGCGATCACGCCCAGTCCTGTGCGAGGAATGCCGTTCCCTTTGTCCGCAGTCTTGGGCGCGCCACACTCCCGTCACAATGGGAGCCGCGTCAACCGGCTGCTGGGGCCGCGCGGATGATTTTCCTTACGCTGCCCACATGTGCAGCATTTCTGCATCAGCTGGCGCAAGGGAAGGAAAAAATCTTTCTCCGAACCGAGTCGTACGGGCGCTTTTACCCGGTCACTTGTTCGTCCCGGCGGAAGAACATGCCCTGCCCGATGGGTGGGCAGCTTGGCTTTATTCTCCTGCAGCAGTCCGGGCGGGCCGTAAGCGCGGTTACCGGCGTCCCATACGGCAACCGGACCGGGTTCGTCGCCCTCGCAGCACCCTGACAGGCGGCTTCGGCCTTGCCGTTTTGCCTGCCCCCGCCAAAGAGTGACGTTCCAGGACAGCGAGGGAAACCGATGCGCATTTTTTGTCACCGGCGCGTCGGGCTTCGTCGGCGGCGCCGCGACCCGAAAGCTGACCGCGGCCGGCCACGATGTCCGCGCCATGTCGCGGTCGGAGAAATCCGATACGGCGATCCGTACGCTCGGCGCAAAGCCGGTCCGGTGCGATCTCGAAACAGTCATGGCGGCCGATATAGGGGATGCGGAGACCGTGCTGCATTGCGCGGCCTTCGTCGAACAATGGGGACCGCGCGATGCCTGGAAGCGGTTCAACGTCGACGGCACGGCGCGCATGCTTGACCTGTCGCGCCAGGCCGGTGTGAAGCGCTTCGTCCATATCGGCACCGAGGCGGCGCTGTTTCACGGACAGCATCTCCGCGGCGTCGACGAAACCTACCCGCTCGCGCCTAACTCGCCCTACCCCTACTCCTCCACTAAGGCGCAGGCGGAGAAACTGGTGCGCGACGCCAATGCGCCTGGCTTCACCACGATCGTGCTGCGTCCGCGCTTCGTCTGGGGGCCGGGCGACACGACGCTGGCGCCCACGATCGAGGCCATGGCGCGCGCCGGCAAATTCGTATGGGTCAACCATGGCGCCGCCATGACTTCGACCACCCACATCGACAACCTCGCGCATGCGATCGACCTCGCGCTGACCAGAGGCCGCGGCGGCGAGGCCTATTTCATTCTCGACGACGGCGTGCGGCCGATGCGCGACATGATAACCGGCATGGCGGCCTCGCGTGGCCTCACCTTGGCCGACAAATCCGTTCCCGCCTGGATCGCCGACACGATCGGCGCCGCCAGCGAAATGCTCTGGAGCACGCTGCCGCTGAGGGGCGAGCCGCCGCTGACGCGCTTCTCGGCCATGATCATGTCGCGCGACGCCATCCTCAAGGACGGCAAGGCGCGAGCCGAACTTGACTATCGTCCAGTGATCTCCGTCGAAGACGGCATGAAGGGACTGGTACGGACGGTGTGACCCGAAGCCCATACGCGCGCCACAGCTTGTCCCCGGATCACAGCGGCCAAATACGCGGCGGCGGCTTCTTCGGCGTGATCATCAGCGACGTCAGCGCCCACACCAGTGCGTCCGCTCGGTCGAGCTTCTTCTCCAGCTCCGGCACGCCCAGCGTCAGCATCTCCTCTTCGAGCTGCGGGAAGTCGCCGCAATGCGTCACCCGTTCGCGCTCGTAGAGCGCCGACACCGGCTGCGCCCTTGCCTGCTTGGCTTCGCTCGCATGCACCAGCTCGACCGCGCATGTGACGCCGCCGCCGAGAAGCGTCGTGCGAACCATGTCGCCGCCCATGTTGCGCTCGGCGATGATCTTGCGTGCGCCATGGCGCTTCGCCGCCTGCGCAACGGCCGCGGCCCATCCGGCCGGCGTCGCGCCGGCGCAGGACGCATCCTCCAGCACATAGCCCCGCCCGTTCGCCAGCCCCACCACCACGATGCCGCACACCGACCCTTCCGCACCTGCCGGCGGATCAACGCCCACCACCACACGCTCGAACTTCCCGGATTCAGGGACTGGCTGGCCGCCACGCGCCTTCGCCAGCATCGCCCGCGTCCACAGCGCGCCATCGCCATCCAGCAGCTCGCCCTCCAGCTCCTGCCTCGCCAGCCGCGTCCCGCCATAGAGCGCATCGAGCCCCTCAAGGAATGTCGGCGTCAGGTTCGCCGTATTGATCCTGGTCGGCGCCTGCGTCGTCACGCACGACACCTCCGCGCGTAGCTTCCGCAGGCCCACGATCGGCTTGGGCGTCGTCGTCACCACCAGCCGCGGATCGTCTCCCAGCCGCAGCCCCATCCGCAACAGCGCCAGCGTCGCCTCCGGCTTCGGCCAGATGCAGAACTCATCCGCCCAGGCCGCCATGAACTGCGGCCCTCGCAGCCGCTCCGGCTCCTCCGCCGAGAACGCATACGCCACCGCGCCGTTCTTCCACGTCAACCGTCGCCGCGACCGCTCATACCAGGGCCGCTCCCGCCCCGGCAGGCTGCGTACGCCCGACGGCCCATCGACCATCACCTCGCGCACATCATGCTGTGTCGGCCCCACAAGAGCAAAGAGCCCGTTCGGCGTTTTCTCCGCCCGTTCGGCCAGCCACTCCGCTCCTGCCCGCGTCTTCCCCGCCCCGCGCCCGCCCTGGAACAGCCATGTCGACCACGCGCCCTCAGGCGGCAATTGCGGAGCGAAAGCGATTTTCGCCCACGCACTGATCTTCCTTCCGTCCTCCGCGATCTCCACCTGCGTTGGATCGGGCGCCGCCAGCAGAGGCCGCGCCACCTCCTTCACCTTCTTGCTCCAGCTCTCTCTCCGCGCCCGCCCCTTCACCGCCGCTTCGCTCATTTCATAGCGCTCGGCAATGACCGGAACGGTGAAGCCTCCCTCTTCATAGTCCCGCCGCGCCGCCGCCCACGCTTCCGCCGTGTGAACTCGCCGGATGATGATGCGCCCGTCCGCCCCCTTCCGCACCGAAACGCGCATCGATGCCACGACATTGAACAGCGCCCCCGCCGCCGAAAAAAACCGCGCCGCAAGCATCAGGATCCTGATGGCCCGCGCACTGTAGACCTCGCCCGCCGTGCCGGACTCGATCTTGTCTGGGGCTGTCCCGGCCGCGCGCGCCGCCTTCAGCTCGGCCGCCTGGCTCCGCTTCCCGCGTCCGCCGACGCGCAGATAGAATGTCTGCTGCGACATCCCGTATCGTGCACACACCTCCCTCGCCGGAGCGCCAGCAAAATACTCCGCCTCCGCCGGGCCCCAGATGTCCTCGCCGAACTTCCGCCGCCGCGTCCGCCCATCGACACGCGGCTCCTGCACGTTTGTCGTGTCTGCCTCGCCGTCATCCGCCCGCATCTCGCCGGCGCCCGACCCAAGGACTTCGGTATCAGTATCCATGCTGGCATTTTACCTCCGCCCGGGACCCGGTTGGATAACTTGCACGCACAATCGCAAAAACGCTTTTAGACTCAGCGCACTCCAAAAAACTAACCTGCGGATTTTCGCGTTTTCATCCCCCGATTTCGGGGTGAATTGTCTCGCTCCGCGTGGTGGTGGAGGCAATCCGCAAGGCGCCGGGGCCGCGCCTCGAACATCGAGTCATCCAGCACACATGGATCAATCGGAAGCGGCGCAGCCCCGCCGCGTTTACGCCCTGATCATACAGCTCTCCGCCTTGTCATCGCCTCTACTGGCGGCAAGCACCGCGTAGACGGAACACACCGGCTGTTCACGCGTCTCCTCAGTGAACCCACACGGTGCAAGACGATGACGGCGAACATTTCAACATGGCTACGCGCCTTCCGGCCCCCGCTCCAGCGTGCCTATTCGCGCCTTGACGAAACCGGTGATGACTTCGCCGACCTTCTCGAACTTGCCGACGAGCGCAAGGTGAAGGACGAGCGCCGGGCGAAGATCGCTCCCCGCACCAGCGCCGGCGAAAAGAATCGCACGAAGCAGTAGCGCCGGCGAACCTCTCCGGCTCAACGCATTCCCACACCAGAAAACAAGACATTCGCGTCGCGCCGTAGATGAGGCGCGGGATGCGCTGGCGCTCTCCCGACGCGGGCGTTAGTCTCCGCCGAGAACTTCGGAGGGGACTCGATGAAAACGCTTCACGTCGCCTTGATGGCGTTGGCCTGCGCGTGCGGCTTCGAAGCCAGCGCCCAGTCGCCGCCTACATTCGAGACCCAGGCAACCTCGCTTGCGGCCGACTGTCTCGCAGCGCCGAACGCGACGCCGGAGGCCGCAAGCGCAGCCGTCGTGACGTGCGAGAAACTGATCGTCGATGTCGATACGCTGAAGCAGGCGAACCCTTCCCTTGGCGGACACGACCTCAACGTTTTCCTCATCGTGAAGTCCATGGGTGAGTCGCGGGTCGCCGGCTCCTACGGCAGGATCGATGGCGTCCGCTCAGCGCGCGTCTGCGATCGCACTGAGCGAAGCTGGGCATTGATCTCGCAGCTGAACAAGACGCAGTCACCTGGCTACGCCCCCATGATGGATCAACTGGTTGCCAGCACAATCCCGGCCATCACCAAGTGCCGCCAGGAAAACGGAACCCCCGCCGGCGCCCCGTCGCTGCCAGCGGGCTGAAGCTCAGACGAATCCGAAAACAGGCGGAAAAACAATCACGACGATTGCGGCCCACGCCGCGTAGACCGGCAGGTAACTCGTCTGCCAGTGTTCGAGGCTGGTGAACGATCCCTGCCCTCGCAAAAAGCGGATATAGAGCCAGGCCGACCACGCCAGATTGACGAGAAGGATCAGATTCTCACCCAACGCCGCCACGCGGTTCGGGCTGAAACCGAACTCGCTGATGCGCGCGGCGATCGCCCACAGCGCGACCGCATCGGCCAACAACGCGCTGACCAGCAGCACGACCTGCATCACATCATAGACGCCGGGAGGGACACGCGGGTCACGGGCTGAAATGGAATAGAGCAGCAGGCCCAGCACCATCACCAGCAGCAGGTCGAACGCGACCAGCAGGTTGCGATCGATGTCGACGCCGCGTCCGGTCCACAGCAGGGTCCCGAGAAACACGACCAGCACCACGGCGAAGAGCGGCGTGAAAAGGCGCGCCAGCACGGGCGCCATGTTCTCGATCACGCTTTGCTTGGCCTCCACCAGCCAGGAGGCGATGATAACGGCGCCGACCGCCCCGCATGGCAGCAGCCACGACTCGAAGAAAGGTTCGACATCGATTCCGGCGGCCTGGAAGATCATCGCCATGAACGCCGTGAGGACGCCGCCGCCGAGGGCGATCAGGACGAAATAGATGAACAGCTCGCCGGAGAACCGGATGAAGTCCATGCGGCCGCCGGCCTCGCTCCAGCGGCTGCCGGCGTAGGCGATCCCCACCACCAGCCAGAGCGCGATCGGCAGGTGCAAGGCCGTGAGCCCCAACGTGTAGCCAAGCGGCGCGAATGGATAGGCGTTGGCGAACAAGGCCGCCGCGACGAAGGCCGCCGCCAGCCAGATGAGAGTGCGTGGGCTGAGCTTTCGTTTCCACGCGAAATAGCCGGTGAGCAGCGGCAGGACGAAGAGAGCCAGGTTGCGAGCGTAAAACCCGGTGTCCGTATCCAGCTGAAGTCCAAACAACGCGGGCGTCTTGATCGCCATGGCCGCCGCTACCGCTAGACAGACCGCCACAATGGCGTCCGTCCGCGCCGCGGCCTGCGACGCCCCGGTGTCGGCTGGCGACACAACGAGTTGCTTCCAGAGACGGTCCGAATGCTCGCGCGCAAACTCCCGCGACAGGGCGTCGAGATCGCCCATGCGCTTGACTGCTACGAGGAACGCCTCGTCGGCGGCGAGACCCGCCTCGGACAGTCCGGCGATCTGTGTGCGCAGATGGTCCTCCAGCTCCGCCACGTCGACGGAGTGGATTGCCTGACGGCGATTGAGATAGCTGCGCCACTGGTCGATCTGCTCCTCGAGCGAAACCGCGTTGCCCCTAGCCGACATCGCTCAGGCTCCCCTTGGCAGCGGCGCGGACGCCGGAACAGGAAGGACAAGCGTCCGCCAGATGCCGCGCAGCGTGGCGTCCACCGCCAGCCACTGCTTGCGCTCGTCGGCGAGCTGGGCCGCGCCCTGCTTCGTGATCCTGTAATACTTGCGACGGCGGCCGCTATCGGCCGCTTCCCATCGCGCCTTGACGTGGCCGAGCCGCTCAAGCCGATGCAGAACGGGATAGAGCATCCCGTCCGTCCACTCGAGATGCCCTCCGGACGCCTCGCGGACTCGCTTGAGGATGGCGTAGCCGTAGCTGTCCTCTTCCGCCAGGATCGCCAGCACGATCGAGGTCGATGAAGCGGCGATCAGGTCCTTGCTGATGTCCATGATTTCTAGCGTCGCGCTGCGCCAAGCGAATTTCGAATGCAGTTGTACATTGCAGTGCTATACATTGCAGTGCAAGGTATAACAAGAACCGCGAGCTCAAGACGATATTTCGCGGACACCGCTTGCCGTGAACGGCCTCAGCCGGTGAGGCCGGTCTGGGCCGATACAAAAGCGAAAAATGAATGCACCCGCATGTCTGCGGGCGTTACGGCGTCCGAGGCGCTGCTACCGGATGCCCGCTTTCTGTAAGAGGCTGGGCAAGCCTTCCAGCACCGACTTCTGGATTTCAGCCGCGATGCCCGCGCTGGAATCGCCGGCCGTGGGGAATCGGCCGACGTGGTTGACCAGTTCGGTGGTCGTCTGGCCGGAACCGATGTTCAGCAGCGACAGCTCGACCTGCAGCGTCACTTTCGTGTTGGTGGCCTTGGCGCCCATCTGGTTGGCTGCCTGCGAGCCGCGCGAGAGAAGGCCGCCAAGCTGGCCGAGATTGCCGCCGAAACCCTGGGCGGCGTTGCCGGCTGCGTTGGCCTGGGCGACGGTCGAGGCGACCTGCTCGGTCTGGGCGACCAGCACCTTGCCGCGGAAGATGTACTGCGCGTCGCCCGTCTGCGAGAGGCCGCCGGCCGCGTCTAGCCATTCGCGCGGCGCATCGCGGGCGACGATCTTCTGCTGCTGTTCCATGTATTGCCTGGCCGCCGCGTTGGCGACGTCGACCGGCGCGTTCTGGTGCATGATGGGAGCGAGGACAATGCGCACGCCCTCCTGCTGCGCGAACGACTTGGCGAGCAGGTGGATCTGATCCTGGCGCAGGATGGTGGTGACGCCGTCCGCCGTCGTCTGGACGATGCCCAGCACCTTGCCGTCGGAGACCAGCACGCTGCCGCTCTGGCCCTGCGCAATCGTGTCGCCGGTCGAGCGCACGCGGAATTTCTGCGGGCCTGAGTTGCCGGCAAAACTTACGGGCACGATGTCGGAGAGCCCGCCCTCGCGCAGGGTGAGCACCTGCATCTTCACCGAACCCTGCGAGGCGTCGCGAAGCGCGGCCTGCACGCCTGCGCCGTCCTGCCAGGACGACTGGCAGTTGAAAGCCGGAGGCGCCACGACGCGCAGGACGGCGAGATCGGTTGCGGGATCGCTGAAAACCATCTTCGCGCCCGGCGCGGCGGCGCCAGTGTCGTCGAAGAGAGAGATCGCCGTGCCGAATTCGGCTTCCTTCACTACATGGGCGGCCGTGATGACGATGCACTCATTGCCCCGCTTCACGGCGTAGCCCGAGCCCATCTCTGCGCCCGTCTTGATGGCGACGGGCGAAACCTGCGCATGCGCTGCGCCCGTAACCAGCATGCCCGAGATCAATGCGGCGCCGGCTAACCTACGGAGGCGTCCATTCCGTCGAGACCCTGTCTGCGCCATTTCTTTATCCCCATAACGAAACCCACGATCGCCAGCATAGCGGCAAGCGCGCTGAAGAAGAACTGCACCACAGGCTGGCTGGCGATGGTCTCCCAGGTCGTGGCCTTGAACACATAGCGTCCGCCGAAATGTTCCACCTCCGCCTGCGCCGAGCTGGCGTAGGCGATGACATCGAGAGCGCCCTTGGCGGGAGCGAAGCTGACCGCGCCCGAAATGCTGAGCTTGTAGCCGGGCTCGCGCGAGCTTTCCGGAACGAGGCGGACGAAGTCACCCGGGTTGATGGCGTTGGTGCCGAGGTCATAGCGCGTGTCGAACAGCCAGGCGCGGTTGTGGGCGGCGACGGCGCCGGAGATGACGGTCGGCGTCGAGACGACGAGCTTGGTGGGGATCTCTGCGGCGCCGACCCCCTCCCCGACTTCCAACGCGAAGGCGTTGTGCAGGAAGAAGTCATAGCGCTCCGACGTGTTGACGCACGGCGCCGTCCTGGCGGCGGCGTTCGCCGGATCGCGCAGCACATAGATGACTTCCGCGGCCGCGAGTTCAGCCTTTTCCTGGCCGCCGTCGAAGACCGAGATCTTACCATCGCCCGTGGAGCGGGCGGTGAGCTCGAAATCGCACGGACCGCGCGAGACCATGCGCAGTTCGATTTCACCATCGGCCTTGATGGCGGGCACGGAAAGCGGCGTGCCGATCATGGCGACACTGAAATCGTCTCCCACTTTCTGTTGCATCATCTCGCCGGGCGGCAGGGCGAGCACCAGCGGATCGTCGGCGGTCGGCTGCGCGCGCCAGGCAACCGACTGGGTCTCGGTCTCGACGGTCAGGGTCACGTCGCGGGCGAACCACTGCTTGATGAACGGGATGAGGCTCAGCGCGACGACCAGGAAGGCCAGTGTGGTTCCGATGGCGACCAGCGTCAGACCGAACACCACGGACCGTGGCGTCCCTTCGTCGTAAACGACGCTCATTGGATGCCAGCCAGCGGAACCACGACCGGTTCGAGCGATACGCCTCCACGCCGGCGGATGATGCGGACAGGTTCCGGACCCAGGATATCGGCAGGCGCCGAGCAGATCGTGTCGAAGCGCACCAGCGATCCGCCGGTGAGGCGGCGGCAGGGCTGGACTTCGATCTTGCCGTCCTTGCGCCAGGCGACCGACGTGTCGCTGCGTTCGGAGTTGACGTAGATCTGCACGGTCTTGCCGCCCGCGCCCCAGCGCGTCAGCAGCGGCTTGCTGCCAGCGGTCTCCGCGAGAAGCGTGAGCGTGTCGGTGGAATAGCCCGAAAGGACCTGCGGCCGTTCAGGCTTGAGCTTGAGTGGCGTCCACCCGCTGGCGTTTCCCGAAAGCGAGGCGTCGGCCGTTCCCCGGTATTTGGCGTCGGCGGAGATGACGTTGATCTTGAGGCCGCCCGTCGTTCCCTGCGGAATGAAAACCTCTAGCCTGTCGAGCGCGACAGGGCCCGTGGCGTCAGCCAGCACGACGCCAACGAAGCCGCGGCCTGAAACGGGCTGTTCCTCCCCGTAGGCCTCTTGGTACGGACCCATCGTTATCTGCGCAGCCGCCGCCGGCGCGAGAAGCGCGGCGAGCGTTGCAAGACACGCTGTAAGAAGGCGGCGCACGTGGTCCCCACCAAACGGTTCAATACCGCGCGGACTAGACCGTTCGCACCCGCGCAAGTCAATCAATCTAGCGCAGCAGCATCGCGAAATCGCAGGAGTGGCGGCGGCCTGGCGCGCAGCGCCGGCTAGCGAGGCGCCTTGCCTGCCCCCCGGGCTTCGATCACGCGCGCGCCGCGCAGGATGTTGGGCAGCGAGTAATTGCCCTCATGGCAAGCGTGCTCGTAGTTGGGCTGGTTCGATCGGTACATCGAATACTCGGCCAGCCAGGGCGCGTGATAGACCTGCGGGTCGACTACGGAGAACTGATAGACGATCTCCGTGTCGGACACCCGCGTCAGCCGCTCGATCACCGTGCCGTCGCCGGGCACGAGAAGATTGTTTCCGAATGCGCGCTTCCTGTCCTTGTTCGGCAAGCCGATCGTCTCGATCACCAGAGTGTCCCCATCCCAGCGCGCGATGGAATCCCCCAGCACGGTGTGAAGCTCCCTGGGGCGGTGCGCCGCGGCGAAAGGTATGATGCGAACCTCGTCGCCATACTCGGTGCGCAGCACGACATGCGACGGCGTCTGCACGATATGGCGAATGTTCGTCGACCCCATGAACGTGATCGGCGGCAGGCCGAGATTGGTGATGCAACGCTCCCAGTTCGGCCGCTCCTCGTAGTTGTCGTATTTCGCCGGCGCGCCCGTCACCGTCTCCTTCCGGGCTTCGGGCGTGTAGGGCAGCCTGCCGTCAGCGGGCTGCACGACGGCGCGCGTCCGGCGCTCGCCGCGAACAATGGCAAGGCCGCGCGTGTTCTTGATGTTCACCGGCACTTCGGGATCGAGCTGCGCGTCGAACGACGCCGCGATCTCGCCGGCGAGCAGCTCAGCCATCGCCTTCGCGTCTGTCTCCGGCAGCGTCAGCGTCGGCGTCCGCGCCGAAGCTTCCATCGGCAGGATGAAGTTCGTCGTCCACATTCCCTCGATGCTGGGCGCGCCATACGATGTTCGCGGGGCGACATAGCCAGCGGGCGGCGCTTGCGGAGGCGATGCGGGCATCTGTGCGGTGGCGAGCGGCGCGAAGCTGAAGACGCTGACGACCAGGCACGCGGCGGCAAATCTTGCGGCCATCGAAAAGCCCTCCAGGACCGCAGGCATGCGATCCAGCTGAAGGCTAACGTGGAAGCGCGAAGACCCGCAATGGCTCGGCACGTCCCGTCAGAAGGGCGGCCGGCTCTTCGGCGAATAGCGGCCAGTCCGCGAGGGCAAGGCGACCGATCGGACCGGCAGTTAGTCCGCCGCGTAAGTGAACTCGATCAGGTAGACGTTTTCGCCGGGGCCGTGCTTGGCGATCTTCAGCAGGTCCACGACGCCAGCGAAGCCCGACTTTCGCGCGAGGGCGGGTGTTATGTCGCTGAGTTCGATCTGCCGGATCGAGGTTACCTCGATGGCGCCGGCGCCGACGCGGTAGCGTCCGCCGACTTTTACATGCGGGCGCCGCCAGATGCGGACGCTGCAGGTCACCGCGCCGCTCGCAACCGGTTCGCGAAGGCGCTTTGTGAACTGCATGACACCTTTGTGGCCGATCCGCGCGCCGATCATGACGCTGTTGGCGCGCCCAGTCGATCTGCCGGCCGGCATAGCCGCGCCTGCGTTCCCTGCCCGTCAGACGGCGTAGAAATCCGGTCCCAAAAAATCGTCCGCATCCGGAACAACACCCCGCTCTCGACGTTTCACTCCGGCCCCAGACCGTTGCGCGCAGGCGCATGGCCTGCAGGCGCGAACTTCATCGAGTCTCAACGACCCCCCGCCGGGTGGCCGTCCCAACGTATGAAAGAGGATGCCGAAAATGCCTTGGCTGAAGAACCACGCCGCGAGCGCACGTGTCGTCGCTGTAATAATGTTGGGCGGGCTAGGCCTCAGCGCCTGCGCCTCAACGAGCTATGTCGATGAAAAGATTGCCGCGGTGAACAGCCGTATCGATCAGGTGGACGGCCGGGTGCAGACCGCCGCTCAACGCGCTGAGGCCGCCAACACTGCAGCGCAGGCTGCGGCATCCAGCGCCCAGGCCGCCAATCAGGCTGCTCAGGCTGCGGCGACCGACGCCCGGACCGCCAATCAGCGCCTCGATCAGCTCGGCGGGCGCGTCGACGCTCTGGAGAAGCCGGCAGCCCGTCGCACGCCACGGGGTTGACCCTCAGGTATCTGGATGGTCAGAAAACGTTCTGACCTGCGGGCCGGGCTCTGAATGGAGCCTGGCCCATCCAACCTTGGAGCGACCGCCATTCGTATCGCTTTGACAAAGATGCTTCGGGCAGCGGTTCTTTCGCTTGGGCTTGTCTGGTGCGGAGCATTCGCCCTCGGCGCAGCCGCCCAAACCTCTGCGGCGGAAACGCCGGCCGGGAAGACTACAGCTCCACAGGCAAAGGCCACGCAGACAAAAACCGTACCGGCAAAAACCGTACTGGCAAAAACCGCATCGGCAAAAGCCACGCAGGCAAAAGACGCCCAGGCAAAGCCAGTCCAGGCAAAAGCCAAGACAAAAAAAGCCGCAGCCAAGCCAACCCCGAAGACGCTCGACGAGGCTCACGCCGCCGAACGGGTTTCGGATACGGTCGTCGACCTCGCCGGCTGGGTGATTGCCTCCGGCGACAACCGCGAACTTCCCTTCGCCATCGTCGACAAGGACGCGGCCCAGATTCTGTTGTTCGGCGCCGACGGCAAGCTCCGCGGCCTCGCGCCGGCGCTCATCGGCTCCGCTGTCGGTGACGAATCCGCGCCCGGCGTCGGCGACCGGGAGCTCAAGGACATTCCGGCCGGAGACCGCACTACGCCTGCCGGCCGTTACCTCGCCGCCTATGGCCCCGCCGCCGGCGGCAAGAGCGTGTTGTGGGTGGACTACGCAACCGCCGTTTCGATCCATCCGCTTCCGGCGACCAAGGCCAGCCGGAAGGAGAAGCGCAAGGAGCGCTTGGCGTCCTCGACAGCGGGGGACAACCGCATCACCCATGGCTGCATCAACGTATCGTCCACCTTCTACAGCAAGGTCGTCCGCACGACTTTCACCAAGGGCGGCGTGTTCTACGTCCTGCCGGACTCGACGCCGTTGCAGACGGCGTTTCCAGGCTTCGAGCCGCCGGCCCGCTTCGCCTCTTCGACCGAGGGCGCCAACACCGCCAACGTAAGCCTCCAGGCTCGCTGAAATACGCGGGACACCTGGCGGCGCGGCTCTTCACCCCCCGCAAGCAGGCATTCGCGTCGCACACGCCGAATGACCGCCGTCCACTCCGGACATCAATCTGCCGCGAGTTTGAGTACGGCAGCGAGACTCTTCATCACATGGTCGGCGAGCGATCCCTTCGGCTCGATCGCCCATTGCATGATCGCGCCGTGGCACTGGGCGTCGAGAAGGCGCGCCACTTCCTGTCGCGGCAGGCGCGTGGGAGGCAGGCGCTTCAGGATCGCGGCGCGGAAGACAGCAAAGCGCGCCCGCGCCAGCGCGTTGAACGTCGGGTCGCGGATATCTTCCCGCAGCCACAGGAGATGGTCCGCGAGCTCACTCCGAGGTTCGGCGTGGAAAGTCTCGGTCGCCGCCCGGTAGACCGCGAGCGTTGCGGCCACGCCACGTCCTTCAGGCAGGTCGGCGACCCAGCGCGCGAAGCGCTCATTGTCGCGCGCGAAGGCGCGCTCGATGAGCGTTTTTTTATTGCCGAAACGCTGCAGGAGTGTCGCGGGGGACAGGCCGGTCTCGGCGGCGAGGTCGGTAAGCGTAAAGCCCCCCGGCCCGGCGCGCGCCATCACCGGCAACGCACGCTCCAGGATTTCTTCATCGCTCAAAGTCTTGCGCCGGGGCATCGGGCTCGAGTATAAGTGAACGGTCATTTATAAAAGGAAAAAGTAGTCCGGCAAGTGAAGGGAGGCGGCGCATGGCGGAGGAGCGAGGCGTGGCAGACAAGCCGCTGGAGGGGCGAGTTGCGCTCGTCGCCGGGGCAACGCGGGGCGCCGGACGCGGCATCGCAAGAGCGCTCGGAGAGGCCGGCGCCCTCGTCTACTGCACGGGACGCAGCGCCGCAGGACACCCCAAGGGCATGGATCGCCCCGAGACCATCGACGAAACGGTCGCGCTTATCGGACATGCGGGCGGACGCGCCGTCGCTGTGCGGGTCGACCATACTAACGAGCAGGAGGTGGCCGACCTCGCCGCCCGCGTTCGCAACGAAGCCGGACGTCTCGACGTGCTCGTCAACAGCATCTGGGGCGCCGATCCCATGGTCGATTGGGCGCAGCGCTTCTGGGAGGTCGACCTCTCGAAAATCCGCGCCTATCTCGATCAGACGCTCGTCAGCCACGTGATCACCAACCGGCATCTAGCCCCTCTCATGGTCGAGGCGAACCGCGGCCTGATCATCGAGGTGATCGACGGTCATTTCGCGGGATACCGCGGACACATCCTCTATGACCTGACCAAAGCGTCCCTGGCGCGCCTCGCTTATGGGATGGCCGTCGAGCTGGCGCGGACCGGCGTCACCGCGCTCAGTGTGTCTCCGGGCTTTCTGCGCTCGGAGGCCGTGCTCGAGCATTTCGGCGTGCGCGAGGACAACTGGCGGGACGCCATTGCGAAGGACCCCTACTTTGCGGAGTCCGAAACGCCGCATCTCGTCGGCCGCGCCGTCGTCGCTCTGGCGGCCGACAGCCAAGTCCGCCGCAAGGCCGGGCTCATTCACTTCGCCTCTGATCTCGCGCGTGAATACGGCTTCACGGACATCGACGGCCGCGTCCCCGACTTCCCGCGCCTGTTCGACGCGAAGATGAGCGAGCTCGCCTCGGCGCCGTCCCTGGACGAACAGGCGCGCTGGCTGGCGGCGGCGCGCTACTGGCAGATCCACCAGGACCCTGCGCGGCGCGAGCTCGCCATGGCGCTCGCGAAGGCGCTCGACCTTGAAGACCTGGGCCCGGGCCTTGCGCCCGCCGCGGCGCGAGCGTGAGCGCGAAGCGCAGGATGGTCCCGGTCGGGCTTGGATTCCGCGCGCTCAAAGGAGGCAGCGTGGTCGTCGGCGTCGCCCGCGATGGCGGCGAACCCCGTGTCGTGCTGTCGTCATTCCTCGCAACCGCCGCCGAGGGCGACCGCCTCTCTCTCGAGCCCTATCACGTCGCCGCCGGGATGAAGCGCCGACCAGACGGCGGCGCCTCTGCTGAAGCCGCAGCCGCTGTCGCCGAGGGCCGCAAGCGCCAGGACGCGCTCGCGGCGAAGGGTCTCATCGCCATCGTCCGTCAGCTCCGCAACGAGGGATGCGAGCCGGCCGTCGCGGCCCTGCTCGTCAATCGCGCCGGCTGGATCACCGACCTCCTGGCATACAGTCTTGCCTGGGCAGAGCATGCGCCGGTCGCGGAAGGGCTCGCCGTGCGAGAGGCCCTTCGCTTCGCATCCGGCCAAGCTGGACTCGAAGTCACCGAGATAGACGAGAAGTCGCTTCCCGAGCGTGCATCGGAGCTGCTCCGCCTGTCGCCGGCGAATCTCGACTCCCGCCTCAAGACCCTCGGCGCCGCCGCAGGCCGGCCATGGCGGCCATGGCGGAAAGAACAGAAGCTAGCCTGCCTCGCCGCCTGGGTCGCGATCACGCCGCCAGTCTGCTAGGCCTTCACGCCGGTAGGCGCGCACCCCAGATTGCCTGACGGCGCCGGAAAGCGTACCTATTGGGCACTTGGACGCGTCTCATGCAGCAGGAGGCCTCGCTTGCGCTACGCTCTGATCCTCACTCTCGGAACTGCCCTGTCTGTTGGCGCTTTCGCTGCGTTCGCGCAGACCCCCGCAAAGCCCGCTGCCGCGGCCCAGTCCGCTCCGAAGTATGATCCGACCAAGCCCTATCCCGCCTACACGGCGCCACGTCTCAAGATCGGCCAGCCCGACCTTCAGGGCTTCTGGGCCAACACGACGCTGACGAAGCTGACTCGCCCGGCCGGCGTAGGCAGCCTCGTCTACACCGAAGAGCAGGTCGCCAAGCTCGAGCAGGAAATGGTCGAGGAGATCGAGGAAGGCAATGCGCCGACCGCGAAGGATGCGCCCGCCGCGTATGTCATCCCGAAGAACATCAAGCCCGAATACCTGGCCGGCGGCGGCGCCACGGGCGGCTACAACCGCTTCTGGATCGATCCGGGCAACCATGTGATGCGGGTGAATGGCGAGCCGCGCTCTTCGATATTGACGACGCCAAATGGCTTGACCCCGGCGCGCAAGACCGGTGCGGTGACTGCCCCAGCTCCCGAGCAGCCGAGCTTCATCAAGTTGCTGGGCGCCAGTCCCACGCCGCGCGGCGGCTCGTTCGACAATCCGGAATCGCGCGCGACCGAGCGTTGCATCGTCTCGTTCGGCCGCAATGCCGGGCCGCCGATGTTTGCGAACGGGTTCTACAACAACAGCTACCAGCTCGTGCAGTCGCCGGATCATGTGGTGATCATGACCGAGATGGTGCACGACGCGCGGATCATCCGGCTGAATTCGAAACACCGCACCGACGGTATGCGCCCGTATTTCGGCGACTCGATCGGCTGGTTCGATGGCGACACGCTGGTGGTCGAGACCACCAACATTCCGCAGAGCCAGCAATTCATGGGCGCGTGGAAGGACCTCAAGGTCACCGAGAAGTTCAAGCGCGTCGCCGGCGACCGGCTCTACTACAGCTTCACGGTCGAAGACCCGACGTTGTGGGATGCGCCATGGGGCGGCGAGTACGAGTTCGCCGCGCTGAACGGAAACATGTACGAATACGCCTGCCATGAAGGCAATTACGCCATGCATGGCATTCTCAGCGGCGCGCGCGTGCAGGAAGCCAGGGCGGCCGCCGAAGCCGCCAAGGCCGCGAAGCCCGGCGCCAAGCCGGCAAAAGGCGGGCAGTAGTCGCTATCGACGAAAGAACCGCCCGGATCCCGTAGGGTGCATGAAGCGGAGCGCAATGCACCTCTTCGTGGGCGTGGCGAAATGGCCCTCTCGGACAGCTCACGCCTCCGCTCGCTGGATCAGGGCGACCTGCAACGCTTCGGCCACATAGACGCGCACACCGTCCGCGAAGACGCGCCCATCCGCGATCCCGAGCGCCAGCCAGTTCCGGTTCGAAATAGCGAGCGTCGAAACCTGCGATGCAAACTCGAATGCTAGCAGACTGGATGAAGAGCTCGATCGACTTAACTGGACCTCATTGGCGACGCAGTAAGCTCGCCGGAGGAAAAGCTAATGGTGAAGTCGAGCGGCCTCGACGCGGAGCGCAATGCGGCGCCTCCTCTGTTCAAGGTTCTTCCAGGTGCGACAAAGGCCACCAGGAACTGCGGCGAGCCCTGGGCGCCTGAGGATGTAAGACACCTCAGGGCCTTCACGAAGCAGATGATATCGACACGGCAAATCAGTATCAGGCTCGGTCGCACCGAAGCGTCAATCCGTGGAAAAGTTCTGAGAGAAGGCATCATACACCCGCCGCGAAACCGCGAGCCTCGCTGAGCAACGCTCGTTCCCATACGAACAACGCCAGGAGCCGGCTTCGCAGAAAATTTTGCTCCCGTGTCCGGCGCCGTACCGAGACCGCCGCCGAAAGGTGCTAACAGCCTATAACGGTCGAGGGCTTCCTTCGAGTTCCTCCCGTGAGAAGAGCCGCCGCCCCCAGCCCCACTCGGGACGGCGGCTATTTCATCGCCTGCGTCGAGTCGGAGTCTGGAGCCAGAATGGCTACCGTTATCGAGTTGAAGCGAGGCGAGAAGCCGCGCGAGCATGAACGGTACGCCATGGTGCTCGTGAGCGCGCTTCCGCCAAGCGAGGGCGTCGCATTCGCGCTTCAGCCTCACGGCAAGACGTTTTTCGCTTTCGACAACGCGCGCGATGTCGCTTCGGTCCTGGCCAGGGCCGAAACGTGGGCCGACGAGAACGAGATCGCGAGCGTGTACGTGAGACGTGATCGCCCCTAGCACGCTGCCGTACAGACTGTCGGCGGCGACTCAGGACCCACTCGTCGTCGGCAAACGGATCGCGGCGGCATGCGGAAAATCAAACATAGGGGACCTGCAACCATAGCGTCGTGGATTGCCATCTTCTGCGCCATCGCACTGCTGGGCGGCATCTCGGTCTGGCCCGGCTAGACGCTAATCCGTAGGGTGCATATGAACCCCGGCGGGGCAATGCACCTCTTTGCCAACACGCCCACCGGCCATGGTGCATGCGCTTTTGCTTCATGCACCCTTCGGGTTGGCTGGCCGTGGGACGGCGAGGCTGATCGCCGGTTCTTTCGCGAACCGTTGAGGCCGCGAGCTTCGTCGCTTAGGTTGACCTGTGAGGGGGACGTCACATGAACCGCATTGCTCTTGCCCTGGCGCTCGCAGCCGCCCTCGCCGGCTGCCAGAGCCCCGCCAGGGATTCAGGCGTCATCGCCATCTCGCCCGACGTCTTCGCCCTCACGCATGAGGCCGTACCCAACTTCTACACGATGGGGTTCCTGCGCAGCTTCGCACTCACGGACGCCGTGGAGCATTGCAAGTCGCTGAACAAGCCGATGCGCGTCATCGACGAGAAGGAAACAGAATCCCCGCCCGGCTCAAACACCTACCGCCGCTTCGATCTGACGTTCGCCTGCGATTAGACGCCCCGAGCGGGCCATCCGCTTTCGGAGTTTGCTCCTTGGTACGGAGCACTGGCGGGATCAACGCGATCTCGACGTCTTCGTCGCGCGACGGGGGCTGTAAAGAAGCCGCAAGGTCGCGCCACAACGTCAACGGACTCCCAATGAGAACTTGCTTCCCTTTTCGCGCCACAGGATTATTGCTTGTGGCGAATGATGGGGTGCGGGGGCACCGATGCCGGATGGCTCTCTAACAACTAGCGGCATCGCCGCAGACCTGCAGCAAAGCGCTGATTCAGGAGGTAATGGCGGATTCTCTCGATTTATCGCCTACCTTGGGACTCGTAGCGGACTCTTGAAAATCTGGATTGCGACCGGCGCGGCGGTGCTGGTCGGGACGCTGGTAGTTCACTCATTCGGACCGATTGAAGGCTTGCTTAGCAGCGCCGCAGCGAAAGCGGCGTTTGTGGGCGCGACGTCACTGATTGCGTTGCCTTTCATGCTGCTGTTTCTCGACTCGTCAGATAACTTCCAGCACGGACCCCGCCGCACACTTCCGCTGTTGTCGTTAGGACTGCTGGCGGTCCTTGCGGCGGTGGTTGCGCTGGACAAGCAATTCGCTGGCGGCGGCCTGCTTGGAAATGATCGACAGGCCGACAATTGGCTGCAGGTTGTCGCGCGCTTCGCATTCTTTGCGTACTTCGCGACTGCGTTCCTTCCAATTATTTGGAACGCGGTGAACTTCGCGCGCTTCGACGCCGAAAAGAGAAAGCGTGTCGCCAAGACCGCCGCCCCAAGTGCCGACAGCGAGCCTGTCCAAGACGACGACGCGGAAGCAATGGGTGCGCTTATAGCGACCGGCGTGGTCATTCTGATTGGCGTACTCGCCGCCATCGCAGGCGGAATGGGCAGCACAGTAGCCTTTGAAAATTTCTATGGACTTGTGCTTTGCGGCGGCGTGATCGGTATTTTCGTGATCGTGGTCTTTCTCGATTGGATCTCGGAAACCGCACTGGTTAGAGCGCTCAGCAGAACGCTCCGTGCAGTCGCGAAGAGCATGCATTTTCTTGCTGTCTTTTACGATTGGGTGGACGCCGGTCTCGTTCGCATCGGCTCAAGTGTCGCTGGCATGGGACAGGAAACTACGCTTCTTCGCTACGCTACCCTCGCAGGAAGCCTGCTGTGCCTCACGGTGCTTGCGTGGAATTTGCCCCCGCCTCTTGGACTAGTTCCGGCGTTCTTGGGCTTCCTGCTCGCGATTTCCGTTTCCAGGCTGTGGAGCTGGGTTGAGGAAGATCGCTCCCTCGCCACCATGACAGACTACAATCACAACGCGCCTTATAGAATTGGCTTCCGTGAAGACTACCGCGAAGAGGCCCTGCTCGGATTCGTCTTCGTTTTCTCTCTACTGCCAATTGCCATGATGCAGGCGCATGAGGGCCAATTCTTCGGGCCGGGCATGTTCGTCGTGCCCGATGACACCGGCTTCTTCGGATGGTTCGGGTTCTTCGGCGTCGAACTAGCGAAGGCTGTGCCTATCGTCGACTGGGCAGAGATCTATGAAATCAATCCCGCCAAGGACCTGATTCAGTTCAAGTCGGCGGCGGCAAAACACTCCGTGTTCCTTGCGCGCGTAATGGTCGACATGGTCCTGATCGCCTCGCTGCTGCAGGTGATTGGTATCGCGACCCGCAATCGACAGCAGAAACGTTTGTTCAAGCGTGGCCACATCCATCGTCTTGACGACTTTGTCGAGCGAACAGAGCTGACCAAGGCTGTGTCGCTGACGCTGCGGCGCTACCTGCAACCGATCCAGGTGGATTTGAAGGGCACCGATGCGGTGAAGTACTTTGATTTAACTAAGCTTGGGCGCGACGGCATTGTGAATTTTCGGGGTTACGATCACGACCGTCTTTTCTACCTCTACTCGACAACCTCGAATCTGGAACGGCGCGCTTTCATAGCGGCGATCGCTCACCAAGGCAGCTTCCAACTTCTCAATGCGATCGACCTCACGCGAAAGATTGCCGAGACCGATCAGGATGAGCCCGCGATGTACGCTGCTTTTCAGCGAGCTCTTCTGGAACACGAGCAGCGTCTAAAGCTCATCGACGAAGGCGACATCTATACGATCCTGTCGCACCTCAGACAAACCAATGGGCTGCGGGACTTCAAGAATCTTCTGATCACAAAACTCGTGCAACTGGGCTCTCCAGAAGAAGCGCTGGAAAAGTTATCCGGGCTTGGGGTCGGCCCCAAATGCGATGACCGGCTGTACACCCGAAACGCAATCGCAGACGCGGTAGTGGAACTCGCGCCCCGCGTCGGCCAAGTTGCGCTCCTAGAACTGGTGTTTGCCGAATGGAATAAGCCCCATCCGAAGAATCAGCGGCCGGGCGATGCCGAATACAGACGCGCCCTCAAGGCCCTCAAAGAGTCTATCGATAGACTCAAGCCTCCTGAACCGTCGCCCTAAGCATCCACCTGCGCATCGAGCGCGTTTTCCTGGATGAACTCGCGCCTCGGCTCCACCTCGTCGCCCATCAGCTTGCCGAAGAGGATGTTGGCGTCGCCGGCGTGATCGACGTGCACTCGCAGGAACGTGGGTGCGTTAAAGGGCTGCGCGCTTGTCGCTTCCAACGGCCGGATTCGTATGCACCGGCTGACACCGCAAGATACGTCGCAATCGACCGACGTTGGCGGCGATCTCAACCGGTCGACGCAACACACTGGCTAAATCTCTCTGCCGGCGAGTGGAAGTCCAGTGTTTTCCTGGGACGTTCGTTGAGCTGACGCGCTACCTTATTGAGGTGTGCTTGCGAGTGGGGCGCGAGGTCC
>JAUYPV010000115.1 GCA_030697555.1 Hyphomonadaceae bacterium | reverse complement strand
GTGGCGGCGACTTCCTCGCCCAGGCGTTCGTCGGGCACGCCGTAGACGCAGGCTTCGGCGACGTCGGGGTGTTCCATCAGTGCGTATTCGACGCCGCCGCAGCCGATGTTTTCGCCGCCGCGGATCACGAGGTCCTTGATGCGGTCGACGATGAAGAGGAAGCCTTCGTCATCGATGACGGCGACGTCGCCGGTCTTGAACCAGTCATTGTCGACGAATTCCTTGGCATTGGCGTCGGGTCGCCGCCAGTATTCCTTCATGATCGACGCGCCGCGGATCTGCAGTTCGCCGCGCTCGCCGGTGGGAACTTCGCGGCCGTCGGGGTCGACGATGCGGATATCGAGCACCGCAGAGACGCGGCCGGAGCTTTCGGGCTTGCGGAGATAGTCGGCCGCGCCGATGCCGACGCCGATGGCGTTGGTCTCGGTCATGCCCCAGCCCGTGCCGGGCTTGGCTTTCTCGAACACCGCGTCGATGGCCCGGACCTGTTCGGGGGCGCGCGCTGCGCCGCCGCCGCCGAGCGAGACGAGGGTAGGGAATTGCCGGCCGGTCTGGCGGGCGTAGGCGACGAGGTCGCCGGTGATGGCGGGCGTCGCCACCATGTGGGTGATGCCTTCCTTCTCGATGATATCGGCCCCCCGTTCGACGTCCCATTTGTACATCATCACGATGCGTCGCTGGAACCGGTAGGAGGACATGTAACAGGAGAGCAAGCCGGTGACGTGGAAGAGCGGGATCGCCAGCAGCATGACGGATTGCGGCGGCGGCGGTTCGGCGGGCGGCTTGTCGAGCAGGCCAGTCGCCCAGGCGACGTGGAGATCGAGCTCCCACGACAGCAGGGCCGAGATGACATTGCGGTGCGTCGAGACGGCGCCTTTGGGATTGCCTGTCGAGCCAGAGGTGAAGAGCATCTGCAGGTCATCGTCCGGATTGACCTCGATGGCGGGCATGTCCGTTTTGAACGGCGCCTTCACGACGTCGCCCCAAACCTTCGCGCCGGCGGGCAGAGGCTTGGTGTTACGTACGGCGATGACGGCGAGAGTCTTCGGCGGATTGGCGATGGCGGCGAGACGGTCCAGGCGTTCCTGGTCGGCGATCAGGACCTTGGCTTCGGCGTTGGAGAGGCCGTAGGCCATTTCCTCGGCAGTCCACAGCGCGTTCATGGCGACGAACATCGCGCCGATGGATGTGACCGCCATGTAGGAGGCGATCCACTCGGGATAGTTCCGCATCGAGACGGCGACACGGTCGCCCTTTTGGATGCCATAGTCCTTCACTAGCGCGTGGGCGAGGGAGCAGGCGCGGCGCCAGGTGTCCTCGTAGGTCAGCCGTTCGTTTTCGTAGGCGAGGAATTCCTTGTCGCTGCGCGTGGTCTCGAAGATTTCACGCACATTCTTCGGCGCGTTCTTGAACGCGCGAATCTGGCGGCCAATGGCCTCGTTGCGGATGATCTCGAATGGCTCACCGGGAGCGGTGAGCTGCGCCAGGGCCTCGTTTCTCGTAACCAACGCTGATCCTTCCCGATGGGCCGCCCGTTCTGTGACGGATCAGCCGGCAACCTTCCCCAAGGGCGCCGGTGTAGCATACCGGTTCTTCGAGGAAAGGGCGTCTACCGGGTCAGAGGCTCGGATTTATCAGGTATTTCTCGCCCGTCGTCTTGCGGTTGTAGGCGTTGATCGTGTCGAGGTTGAGCGCTTCCTGCAGCGACAGCACCTTGGTGTAGTGGCTGGCGAAGGTGGTCTTCAGCTCGGCCGCGACACGCTCGCGCAGCTTCTGGGCTTCCGCGTTGCCGATCTTCTGCAGGAACGGCGTCAGCAGGAAGCCGCCAACGCCCCAGGCCATGCCGTAGGCGGCGGTGAGGATCGTCGGCTCCATGGAGAGGCGGCCATAGATGTAGAGCTGTTTGTGCGTGGAGGAGCCGTAACGGCTGTAGGCGCCTGGCTTCGAATTGAGCGCGATTTCCATCGCGGCGAGGATCTGCCCGCCGAGTTTGCCGCCGCCGATGGCGTCGAAGGCGAGCGTCGCGCCGGTCTCTTTCAGCGCGGAGATCAGGTCTTCGAAGAAGGTCGGCTTGGACGAGTCGACGATATGTTTCGCGCCGATATCGCGGAGGATTTTCGTCTGCTCGTCGCTGCGCACGACGTTCACAAGCTGCACGCCGTCCTTGATGCAGATCCTGTTGAGCATCTGGCCGAGGTTGGACGCAGCCGCCGTGTGGACGAGGGCGGTGTGGCCTTCCATGCGCATGGTCTGGACCATGGCGAGGGCCGTGAGCGGGTTCACGAAGCAGGAGGCGCCATCGGCAGCGGTCGCGCCGCGCGGAAGCGGCAGCACCGCCTTCGCTTTCATAGTGCGGTAGGTCGCGTACATCGCGCCGCCGAGGATGGCGACGGTCTTGCCCATCAGCGCCTGGGCTTCGGGGTCCGAGCCGGCAGCGATGACAACGCCGGCGCCTTCGTTACCGACGGGCATTGCTTCATCAAGGCGGGCCGAGACCAGGCGCAGCGCGCCTTCCGGGATCTTCGCCGTGACGATGGGCATTTCCTTGGAGCCGCCCACCTTGGCGGTGCTCAGGTCGGCCGGGCCAATGAGGAGGCCGAGGTCGGATGGGTTGATCGGGGTCGCTTCGACACGGACGACGACTTCATCCGGCGCCGGATCGGGCGTGGTGACTTTTGCCAGCGAAAGTTCGAGTTCGCCGCTCTTTTTCACGAGCGAACGAAGTTGAAGACCTTCCAGAGCGGCCATGCCGAATACTCCTAACCTGCGCCAATCCGCCTTCCCTAGCACGGCGCACGGGGGAGGACAGCGTGACCCAGCGTGAAGTGTCGGTTCAGGCCAGTGCCGCTAGACGAGAGCGCGGATCGGACGCTTGCGCCAGACTAGGGCGTAGTAAGAGCCCTGCAGGATGAACATCGCCGTGAACGCGGCCGGATAGCCGAACCAGACGCCGTCGATGCCGATCTCCCTCGACAGGAACCAGGCGACGGGCACCTCGACCGCCAGGATTGTGAAGATGCCGATGGCAGTCGGCGCCAGCACGGTTCCGCTGGAGCGCATCATGCTGGAGAACACGACGGCGAAACCGAACACCACGGAACTCCAGAGCACGATCTGCAGCAGGTGGTTAGTCAGCTCGATCACCGGCGGGTCGGTGATGAAGGCGGCGATGATGCCGTGCGAGAACAGGTAGACCAGCAGCACGCCCGCGCCGGTGATGATGACGTTGAGCATGAGGGCGGTGCGGGTGATCGCCCAGAGCTGGTGCGCGCGGCCTGCGCCGATCGCCTGCGCGCCGAGGATCGACGCGGCGATGCCGATCGACATGGCCGGGAACTGCACGTAGGCGAGCACCTGGTTGATCGCGCCATAGGCGGCTGTCGCCGACGAACCATAGCTGTTGGCGAGGCCCAGCAGCACGATCTCCGCCAGCGCCATGATCATCATCTGGAATCCCGTGGGCACGCCAATGCGGAACACGACGGCGAGCACTTTCGGATCGAGCTTGAAATGGCGGAACAGCGCGGCGTTGGGCGCGAGCGGATGGTTCTTGCCGCGCAGGTAGAAGGCGAGCCAGCCCATCGCGGCGAAGAGCGAGACAAGCGAGGCGACAGCCGCGCTGGTGACGCCAAGCTTCGGCAGGCCGAACCAGCCGGCGATGAGCGCGGGCGTGACGATGAGGCCGATGACGGTCGACACCAGCAGAGTCCAGAGCGGCGTGGTGGAGTCGCCAACGCCGCGCAGGATGGATGTCGCCAGCAGGAACAGGAAGAAGGCCGGCATCGCCATCATCATGATACGCGCATAGTCGGTGGCGTCGCCGATGATGTCGGGCGGCGTCTGCAGCGCGGCCATCAGTTGCGGCGCGAACAGGCCGCCGGCGATCGCGATGATCGTGCCGAAGACCAGGGCAAGGGTCAGCGCCGTGCCGGCAATGGCGCGCACGCGCTCCATGTCGCCTTTGCCGTAAGCCTGTCCGATCATGACGGACGAGCCAGCGCCGAGGCCGATGACGAAGGCCATGAAGAAAAAGATGATTGGGAAGAACACGGTGGCGGCGGCGAGCGCCTCGACCCCGATCATCTGGCCGAGGAAGATGTTGTTGATCGTGCCGGACAGCGACTGGAGGACGTTGCTCAGCATCATCGGCGCAAGGAACACCAGGAAGGTGCGCCACAGCGGCAGCGCCTTCCGAGGCGCCGGCGGCGGATCAAGCGGGTGCTGGGCAGTTTCGAGCGTCTCGGTCACGGGGAGGATCCGGTTCTGAACTGTCAGGCGTTGCGCGGGAAGGCGAGCTGGCGGGCGTGGTCTCGCACGTCGGCAGGCCAGGACTCTGTAAGCTCACTGAAACGGACTGCGTCGCCGGCGAAAAGAGCGCGATTGGCTTCTTCGTAATTCCGCCAGTCCCCGGCAATGGCGGACATGAAACGATAGGCGGCCTCCTGCCGGGCGCGCAATGCGTCGCTTCGCCCTCGTGTGCGGCGGGCGTCCTCGACCAGCTTGCGCAACGCCACGGAAGCGCCGCCGGGCTGGGCGTTCAGCCAGTCCCAGTGGCGCGGAAGGAGCGTTACCTCGCGCGCAACGACGCCGAGCCTCGGCCGGCCGGGCCCGCGCCGGGCGTCGGACGGTGAGTCGTCAAGGGCTGAAATCGCTGCAGGCGGCATGGCGGCGTAGCGGGCGCGGATGTCCTTCTCCGTGCCGCGAAGGTCGAGGTGGAGCGGCTGGCCCGAGGTGTAGTCGAAGATGAGGACGGGCTGGTGAGAGGGCTGCGCTGTGCGTTTGCGTACGGCGGCGGCCACGTCCGCGACCGTACCGGCGGCGAGGCGGCGTCCGCCTTCAAAGGCGATGCAGGCGAGGGGCGTGACGGTCATGGCGGCCTTCCCAGGTGCGCGGTGGTATTACCCGGATAAAATACCGTGTCAATTGTGCCCGGGTAATATTGCCGATGTTCCCTTTCGGTGGGGGATGCGCCGGATCGAATTGTGCGCAAGGATGAGCGGTGAGCGCCGAGGGGAGTTGTCATGAAGCGTCTAGTGAGTGGTCTGGCCTTGCTGGCGCTGACCGCATGCGGTGAGGCCAAGGCGCCTGAGACAGTCGCGACGCCGCCACCGCCGGCTGGGCCTGCCGTGAAGCTCTACGCGATGGATTGCGGGCGCTTCACGGTGAAGGAAGCGGCGTCCTTCTCCGATGATGGCGCCTACAAGGGTCAGAAGCGCGACCTGGTCGACCCCTGCTATCTGATCCGGAGCGAGAAGGGCGACCTGCTGTGGGATACCGGCATTCCATCCGCCGTTGCTGCCGTGTCGCCTGTCGAGGATGACGGCAGCATCACGACGCTGACCAAGACGCTGGAACAGCAGCTTGCGGAGCTGAATGTCACGCCGGCCGATATCGAGTTCGTGTCCTTCTCGCACCTCCACTTCGACCACACGGGCAACGGCAACACTTTTGCTGGCTCGACGTGGATCGTCGACAAGGACGAGCGCGATGCGATGTTCTCGGATGCCGCGCGGAAGGGCGAAGACTTCAAGCAGTACGGTGCGCTCGAGGCTGCCAAGACTGTCCTCATCGAAGGCGAGGGCGACCATGACGTCTTCGGCGACGGGTCGGCCGTTATCGTGCAGGCGCCGGGGCACACGCCGGGCCATACCGTGCTGCTGCTGAGGACGGCGAATTCCGGCAACGTCCTTCTCTCGGGCGACATGTGGCACATCGCGGAATCGCGCGAGACGCGCAGGGTGCCGACCTACAATTTCGACAAGGCGAAAACACTGGCGTCCATGGACAAGGTCGAGGCGCTCGCCGCCGCGCACAGCGCAAAAGTCATCCGACAGCACGTTCCGGAGGACTTCGACGCTCTGCCGAAGTTCCCGGCGCCGCTGGAATAGGATCAGGTCACGTAAGTTCAGATCGGGGCGGGCAATCAGGAGCGGGCATGAAACTCACGATGAATGTGGACTGCACACCGGAAGAGGCGCGGGCTTTCTTGGGGCTGCCGGACCTGACGCCGGTCAACGAGACGCTGGTCAACGCCGTGAAGCAGCGGATCGAGCAGAACATCGAACTGGTCAGCCCGGAATTCTACCTGAAGCAGTGGTACTCCATGGGCGGCCAGGCGACCGACAGCTTCATGCAGATGATGACCGCCGGCGCGCGCGCCGCGAGCGGAGACGCGCCGGCCAAAAAGGCCTGAGGCGGAACTTGCACGCCTCGTCCTGACATGGTCAGTCGCACCATTTAATGGAGGCGCGGATGTCCTTGGACGAAAGCGTTCTGCTGGCGGCGCGGATCGTCGTGGGCGGCGCCTTTCTGATCATCGGCATACGCAATGTCGCCAATCACAAGATGATCGGGGAGATGCTCAAGGCCAACAAGTTCCCGGCGGCCGAGCTGTTGGCCTTGACTGGCATCGGCATGCAGATCGCTTTCGGGGCGCTCATGATTGTCGGCCTGTTCCCAGTCGTCGCGGCGCTTGGCTTGCTGGTGTTCACGGTGACGGCCACGCTGATGGCGCACAGCTTCTGGACGTTCCGGGACAAGACCGAGCGGGCGGCGCAGATCAACGTGTTCCTTGCCAACATGATCGTGGTTGGAGGCCTGCTGGCGCTTGTCGCGGCGGCGCTGTAGGTAGCAGGGGCTTGGGAGACGCCGGCAATGTCCGAAACCGCCAAACGAAACGCGGCTGAAGCGGCGCTGACGCTGGTCGAGCCCGGCATGGTGCTGGGGTTGGGCACTGGCTCCACCGCGGCGATCTTCGTGCGGCTGCTGGCGGAGAAGGTGAAGGCGGGCCTCGATATCGTCGGCACGCCGACCTCGGAGGCGACGGACCGGCTGGCGAAAGAGCTGGGCATCCGCATCGTCGATCCCAACGAGTTGACGCGTATCGACCTCACTATCGACGGGGCGGACGAGTTCGATCCACAGCTCCGGCTGATCAAGGGCGGCGGCGCGGCGCTGCTGCGCGAGAAGATCATCGCGGATGCTTCGACGCGCATGGCGGTGATCACGGACCCCAGCAAGGAAGTGGCGCAGCTTGGGCGTTTCCCGCTGCCGATCGAGATCAATCCGTTCGCGGCCGAGCTGACGCGCCGGCAGATCGATATCACCGCCGAAATGCTGGGCATGACCCAGGCGACGAGTTCCTGGCGCATGGCGACAGGCGAGAGCCGGCTGCGTACCGACGGTGGCCACATGATCCTTGATCTCAACTGCGTCGCCATTCCGGATGCAAACGAGCTGGCGGCCGCACTGGATGTGATTCCGGGCGTGGTCGAGCACGGCCTGTTCATAGGCTATGCGGACATCGTGATCATTGGCGAAGAGACCGGCGCGCGTACGATCGAACGCGGCGACGAGACATGAGTTTCAAGCGAGGAAGAGTGATGATGCGATCTGTGGTTCTGGCGGCGATGGCGTGCGGGCTCGCAGCCTGCGGTTCTGGTGGGAGCGGCGGATCGACCGCCGCGGGCACGTCTCCGGCGGAAGAGAAACTCGCCACACAGATCGTCGAGGTGGGCGGCGTCATCGACATCACGGACCAGACAATCATGGAAGTGGCGCAGGGCCAGGTGCAAATGGCCGCCATGCAGATTCCAGATTTCAAGCCGGAACAGGCCGAGGCGCTGGCGAGCGCGATCGAGAAGAACATCCAGGCCGCGGTGCCCGATCTCAAGAAGCAGATGGCGACCTATCTCGCCGAGGCTTTCAACGAGAAGGAGCTGCAGACCTATTATGACTTCGTGGGATCGAAGGAAGGCGACACGATCAAGGATCGTGTGACGCCTGTGATGCAACAGAGCGTCGCTGCCGCCGACGCGATGACGTCCGTCGCCGTTCAGAAGGCGATGGAGGATTTGAAACTCATGCCGGCTGCGCCTCCGGCCGAGCAATTGCCGCCGGCTTCGACGAATGCGCCTCCGGGTGTGTTGAAACCTACCAATCCGCAATAATGCTCACGCCGAATCGCTGTGCGGCGTATGCGGCGCAGCCTTGTTCGCGTGACCGCCAGTGCTAGCTTCCCGGCCACGCTGGCGCCCTAGCGCCGGCACGGGATTTTTTAGGGAGATGACTATGAAGAAGATTCTCGCGGGATTGATGGTTGCCGGCACGCTGGCGATGGCCGGCGCCGCCTGGGCTGCGCCTCCGGGCGTGACGGAAAAGGACGGCGCATTCGTCGCTCCGGACGGCAAGCCGCTTTACACGTTCGCGCGTGACACGACGCCGGGCAAGTCGGCGTGCAACGCGCAGTGCGCCACGGCCTGGCCAGCGCTCGCCGCCGTTGCCGACGCGAAAGACGATGGCGACTGGACGGTGGTCACCCGCGACGACGGCTCGAAGATGTGGGCCTACAAGGGCAAGCCGCTCTATACGTTCGCCCGCGACACGGCCGGTGCGGCCGCCACTGGCGTTTCGGCCAACTGGCCGCTCGCCACGAAGTAAACTCAACGATCTGAAGAGGGCGGCTCCGGGACAGGGTTCCGGGGCCGCTCTTCCTTTTTGGGGCTGTGAAGGGCCATATGAGCGCGAGACGGCAAGGGTTCGCCAATGGCCTATGACTATGACCTGTTTGTGATCGGCGCCGGTTCGGGCGGGGTCCGCGCCTCGCGGCTGGCTGCGATGGCGGGAGCGAAAGTGGCGGTCGCCGAGGAGGACCGCGCGGGCGGCACTTGCGTCATCCGTGGCTGCATCCCGAAAAAGTACATGGTTTACGCCAGCGAGTTCGGCCGCTCGCTGAAGCACATGGAAGGCTATGGCTGGAAGGTCGAGAACGCGACCTACGACCACAACCTGTTCATGGACAAGATGCATCGCGAGGTCGACCGGCTGTCTGGCATCTACTCGCGCAATGTGCGCAACGCCGGCGCGGAGATCATCGATGACCGGGCCGAGTTCGTCGACGCCCACACGCTGAAGCTGAAAAAGACCGGCAAGACGGTCACCGCGGGCAAGATCCTGATCGCGACCGGCGGCCGGCCCACCATGCCCAAGGATGTCGAGGGCATCGAGCACGCGATAACGTCCGCCGACATGTTCCACCTGAAGCAGTTGCCGAAGCACATCCTGATCGTCGGCGGAGGCTATATCGGTGTGGAGTTTGCCGGGATCATGAGTGGCCTCGGCGTCAATGTCTGCCTCGCCATTCGCAAGGAAGCGGTGCTGCGCGGCTTCGACGAGGACGTGCGCACGCACGTGCATGAAGAACTCAAGCGCAAGGGCGTCAAGGTGATCACCATGGCGAACCCGACGCGCATAGAGAGAATCGGCGACCAGCTGAAGACGTACTTCACCAATGGCGAGACCGTCGCGGCTGAGCAGGTGTTGTTTGCGATCGGACGTGAACCCAACACCAAAGGTCTCGGGCTGGAAAAGGCCGGCGTGAAACTCAACGCCAACGGAGCGGTCGAGGTGGACGAATACTCGCGCACCAGCGTGCCGCATATCTTCGCCGTGGGCGATGTGACCGACCGGATGAACCTTACCCCCGTGGCGATCCGGGAGGGGCAGGCTTTCGCCCAGACCGAGTTCATGAACCGGCCCACCGCTTTCGACCACGCCGAGGTTCCACACGCCGTTTTCGCCCAGCCGCCCGCCGGCGTCGTCGGCATGAGCGAGGCCGAGGCGCGCAAAGCCTTTGGAATGGTGGACATCTACAAGACCAAGTTCCGCCCGATGAAAGACATGCTAACGGGGGATGAGGAACGTGTGCTAATGAAGATCGTGGTGCGGGCCGAAGACGAGCGAGTCGTCGGCGTCCACATCGTCGGGCCGGACGCGCCTGAGATCATCCAGGCCGTGGCGATCGCGGTTAAGATGGGCGCCTCCAAGGCCGATTTCGACCGCACCTGTGCGCTGCACCCCTCCATCGCGGAGGAGCTGGTGACGATGCGCGAGAAATACATCCCACCGGAACTGAAGCCGGTGTGACGAGGAGCGAGCCATGAGCTGGACGTGGAAATGGTTTGATCTGCTGATCGTCATCATGGCGCTGGCCGTTGGATTCGGCGTCTGGTTCATCCCCAACTTCATGGCCTCGGACGAGATGAAGCAACTCGTCGCCTCGCAGAACAAGCTGAAGGCCGAGGTTGCCGCCTACGAGAAGGAGGTCGCCGCCTACGAGAAGCAACAGGCGGAGATCAAAGCGGAACAGGAGGAGCTGGGTCTCGTCTTCCTGCCGCCGCCTCCGCCGGCCGCGAAGCCGGCCGAGAAGAAGCCCGCGGCCAAGAAAGACAACTAGGTTCGACAAGGCTGTAACGACGCAATCCACAGCTTCGGCTTGACCTCCGGCGCAAACCCGCCGACCCCTTCGGCTGCCGAAAATTCCAGCCGTTTGCCAGTGGAGTGAGCCAGTGCCGCCGCGCACCGTTTCCGTCGTCAACATGAAAGGCGGAGTGGGCAAGTCGACGACCGTGGCGAGTCTCGCCGAGACGCTGGCGGTCGAGGGCGTGCGGGTGCTGGTGATCGACCTCGATCCGCAATCCAACGTGTCGATGATGCTGGCCGGCCCCGAGCGCTGGGTGGAGCTGCGCCAGAAGGGCAAGACCATCGACGACTATTTCAACCAGTTCGTGCAGACGGACAGCCATCCGAAATTCCTGCGCGACTGCCTTGCCTACGAGGTCGGCGACGTCAGCGGCGAGATGCGCCTCGACCTGCTGATCTCGACGCCGGAGTTCCGTTACATCGAGCGCCACGCGCTAGAGAAATGGGTGAAGCAGGCGTTCGACGTGCGCCAGATCGGCAACCGCTTCGCCAAGTTGACTCAGGCTGCGATCGACAGCGTGCAGGACAGCTACGACCTCGTGCTGTTCGATTGCCCGCCGGGGATTTCGATCTTTGCGGAAGCGGCGATCGAGCTTTCCGAATTCATCGTCATCCCGACCATTCCCGACTACATCTCCCGGCTCGGCATCTTCTCCTTCCGCAAGCGCGCCCTGCGTTCGATGGAGCAGCGGCGGTTCACCGAGGATCGCATCTGGACGCTGATCACCAAGTACGAGGCTTCCAATACGCTGCACCAGAGCGAGGCGGCGCTGCTCAAGGACCAGTTCAATGTCTTCGAGACGCGCATTCCGCAGACCGAGCAGATCGCGCGCGCGGCGGAGTGGTTCGATGCAAAGCGAACGCTCGACCAGAAATATGGCGAGGCGACCAACGTGATCCGCAGGTTCGCCGGAGAGTTCCGGGAGAAGGTCGGACTCATATGATCGACAAGACCCTTGCGGGCGTCTTCAAGGTCGTGACGGACGAGGCGGCGGCCAATCCGGCATTCGGCAAGCGAATGGAAGACGTGCTCGCGAAGTTCGCCAGGGACTATGCCGAGAAGCAGGTGGCCGAGCGCCGCATCGGCGATTTCCATCCCTTCATCGAATACCGGAAAGGCGCCGAGGCGTTCGAGGCGCAGCTGACGAAGCTCGACGCGAAAGAACTGCGCGCCATCATCGACCGGCACAAGCTCGATCCGGCGCTGGCGCTGAAGGGCAAGGTTTCCAAAAAGGCGCTGGCTTCCCACATCGTGGAGGTCGCCAGGAAACGCTCCGAGCGCGACGCCAAGTTGTTCGAGTACTGACAATGCTTACGGTCATCTGGAAATACCGCGTCGCAGCCCAGAGCAAGGCGGCGTTCGAGGCGGCCTACGGGCCTGAAGGCCCATGGGTCGAGCTGTTCTCCGAAAGCCCGGATTATGACGGCACGGAACTGCTGCGAAGCGAGGACGGCGTCTACCTGACGATCGATCGCTGGATCTCGGCGGATGCCTACGATAATTTCGTGACGCTGCATCGCGCGGACTACGCGGATATCGATGAGGAATGCGAGCCGCTGACCGAGAGCGAAGAACTGGTCGGGCGCTTCCTCGCCTAGGCCAGCCTTCGCCGGAACAACGCCAGCACGCGTTCCCAGTGCTGTTCGGCGGCCGCCTTGTTGTAGACAGGGCGTTGGGGGAAAGCGAAGCCGTGGTCGGTGCCGGGGTATTGCTCCACTTCGCCGTTGGCGCCTTTCAGTTGCGTCTTCAGCTGGTCGACCATTTCCTGCGGCGCCCAGTGATCGCGTTCGGCGCAGGCAAAATAGAATTCGGCGGGCGAGCGTTTGGCGATGAGGTGAGGGCTGTTGTCGCTCTCGGTGACGAGGCGGACGCCGTAGACGGAGGCGGTGGCTTTCACGTTCGGCCGGCTGTCGGCGGCGCAGATGGCGAAGCGCCCGCTCATGCAATAGCCGACCGTTCCAACGCGCGTCGTATCCGCGGCGGGATCCTTGGCGGCGAAGGCCAGCATGCCGTCGCAATCGTCCATCACCATGGAGATGCCGAGCGTATTCATCAGCTCGAACATTTTCTTGCGGGAAGGGTGCTCCGGATCGGGCGAGAGCGGGCCGATCTCCATCACGCCGGAGCGGTAGTAGAGGTTGGGGAGCATGACGTAGTAGCCGGAACCGGCGAAGCGGCGGGCCATGTCGCGGAGTTCTTCACGGATGGCGGGGGCGTCCATCAGGAAGAGGATGACGGGGTGGGGACCGCCGCGATCGGGGTGGACGACGAACGTGGTGGACTTGCCGTCCTTCGTCGTGATGTCGAGCTGGCGTTCGATCATGACTTCTTCCCCTTGAGGCTTGGCTCCCCACGGAACCCGTTTTCCCACAGGCTCTCACGTGAGTTTGTGGCACGGGGCGGCGAGTTCCCGCAATTGCGTCTTGCCCCGCCAGACGGAGGGCGTAGGGAAAAGGCGAGCGTGGGAGAGACACATGAAAGCCGAAGCAGCGACCTATGCGGGTATGGCGTTTGCGCTGACCGTGCTGGTGGCGTGCGCGGGCGCGCCGGAAAGCGCAGGCCCCGTAGATGCCGCGATGGGCGTTGGCGTTCCCCGCGATCCGGCGGCCACATCCGCTCCGATCGCCGGGTTCCTCACGCCGGAGATGACGCCGGACGCGACCGCGATCATTCCGCCCGCGCCGCAGGTTTCCGAAGCCCGCAACGATGCTGACTGGAAGATCTTCCGGGATACCCGTGCGATTCAGACGATGAACCCGGATCGCTGGGCGCTTGCGGTGAACGACGACAGCTACAAGCCTGCCGACATCCTCAAGGATTTCTCCTGCGCCATGGGAGTCGAGCTGACGCTCGAGAATTCGCCCAAGGTTTCCGCCGTGTTGTCGCGCGCGGCCCAGGACGCGGCCAACGCTGCCGCCAAGACCAAAGAGGTCTACAAACGCACGCGGCCCTTCATGCACAACTATGGCGACATCTGCATCGCGAAAACCGATAGCTTGAGGCGCAGCTATGATTATCCGTCGGGCCACGCGTCGGCGAGCTGGGTGCAAGGACTGATACTTTCGCAGCTTGCGCCGGATCGCGCGGAACGCCTGCTCGCGCGCGGGCGAGCTTATGGCGAGAGCCGCATCGTCTGTGGCGCCCATAACTGGAGCGCCATCGAAGGCGGGCGCACCAATGCCGCAGGCGTGTTCGCGGCGCTGCAGGGGGCGGACAGCTATCAGAAGGCTTTGGGTGAGGCGAAGCGCGAACTGGCCCTCGTCCGCAAGTCGGGCAAGACGCCCGATGCCGGAGCGTGCGAGAAGGAGTTCGCGCTGACCAAGCCGCTCGCGCCGTAGGGCGATTGGGCGAGGCTACTTCGCCGACAGCATCATCTTCACGATCTCTTCCGTGATCTTCGGCTCAAGGCCTTCGGTGTGGCCCTTGTCGAGGCGGGAGATGTCGGCGACGACGCGGCCGTCGGCGCAGTCAGGATAGGCCCAGATCTTTGCCGTGCCAGGGCGCGGGTCCATGCCCCAGATCTTGTTGCGGTTCTCCTGCGGACGGCTGTCGAACACGTAGCCGGCTTTCACGTCCGTGATTTCGCGCGGAGACGCCTGCGCTTTGCAGCCGAGCTTCTGCGCCCATTTCGATTCCTTCGGTACGCCGGCGGCCGCCCACTCGTGCTCGCCCGCCTCGTAGATGAAGGAGAAGGGCTTTGCCGGAAGGACAGATGCGTCGGCTGCAAGACCTCCGGCGGGAGGTCCGCCTGCGGGTGGTGTGGCGCCTGGCGTGGCGGCGGGAGGAGTTGCTGCAGGCGGCGGAGGTGTGCCGCGCGGAATGGTGGCGCGAACTTCCTCCCGCTTGGAGCCGAGGCGGCCGCCGGAGAGCGACACCCAGCCGTCGACCCGCTCGGTGAAGAAGGCGTCGTTCATGATGAGACGGTTGGAGGTCTGCCCGCCGAACGAGTGGCCGGCGAGCCAGAACGCCTTGATGTTGTCCTTGCCGACCGCGCCTTCGACCTGCTCCACGATGTTGCGCAGATGCGGATCGTCGCGCTCGCCTTGCCAGATGCCGCCCGGTCCATACGGCGTCGCGATCACAAGGCGATACTTCTCCTTGTAATCCACGATCGGGAAGTAGTGCCGCTGCCAGTTCTCGATCGAGCCTCCGCCATGAAGGTTGAGGACAAAGGTGACCTTCTCGTTCGGTTTCAGGTCGCAGGGATAGTCGAGGAAGTATTGCCGCCCGGTCTTCCGGTCCATGACGTTGCCCGGACTGCTGGTGACGGCGGCCGGGCAAGCCTTGTCGGGGCAGTGCAGTACCGGCGGCGAGGAACAGGCCGCGTTGAGCAGGGTGACCGCCTGGGCCGAGGCAGGCGCGTGCAGCGCCCCGAAGGCCATCAGGCCGGCGCCAGCAAGCCAGCGTGAGATGGTCATGACGTCTCTCCCTTGTGTAAGCGGCGGCGCAGGCCCGTCCCTATCGCCGCTAGGTAAGGCCGTTGCGCGGCAGAACGCAAGAGGGATAGGCGCTAGATCAATCCTGACGCGCGCACCGCCGCGGCAAGTCGCGGCGCTTCTGCCGTCGCCGTAAGCCACACAGCGCCAAGGTCGAGCCCAAAGTACCCATGCACGATGCGATTACGGAGACCGCGAACCAAAGGCCATGGGACCGTCGACATCGTCGCAAGCGTCGGTGAGGACAGATGATTTGCAGCCTCGCCAATAGTCTGCAGCATATGAAGCACGGCGCGCTGCAGCACCGGGTCTGCGGAAAACTGCTCGAATGTGCTGCCGCTTGTTGCGGTTGCGATGAGGTCCGCTTCCTCAAGAATGTCGAGCAACCAGTCCGTGTCTGCCCGGTCAGGCATCGACAGCTTCGGCTTCGATCCGATCCCGGACACGTGCTTTCAATCCCGCTGAGGTCGCAAGGTCCACGGGAGCGCCGAGCCGCAGGGACAGGGATTGCTGAAGGCCGATCAGGTCGAGCAGACTTACATTGCGGGAAAAATCCGCAATCAGGTCCACATCGCTTTCCGGTCCAGCGGTGTCGCGCGCGTGCGAGCCGAAGACCCGCAAGCGTTCGACACCCTGGGTCCTTAACCAGGGTCTGAGGGCATTGAGGCGAGCGAGAAGATCATCGCGTGGCATGTAGGAAATTTCCCACACATTCGCGCAGGCGCCAACCTCGGGCACAGGCTGCGGAGGACAGGATTTACCTGAAACCGCATCGAATAGCCCATATCCAATGCGCGGATTGACCTTTTGTACCGCTCCACGTAGAAGCCCCGACCATGCAACGCATGTTTTCCAAGCGCTACTTCTGGAAAACCATTAGCCCGGTGGGGCGGATGGCGCGCTTGGCTATGACTGCTAGCTGAAGCCCGCCGACCAGCCCCGCCGGAAACCGGATGGGGCAAGCTTCGGCCCTGTCTCCCGGCACAACAGGAGACGACCACCGTGACCCAGGCAAGTGAAACCGCAACCCGCAGCGCTTCGAAGAGCGTTGCCGGCAAGACGGTCGCCGTGGTCGGCGCCACCGGTGCGGTGGGCGCGGAAATGCTGCGCTGCCTCGAGGCGTCGAGCATTCCGACGGGGACGCTGAAGGTGTTCGCGTCTGAACGTTCCGCAGGCAAGCGCTTCAAATTCCTCGGCAAGGAAGTCGAGATGCAGGTGCTGACGGATGACGCGTTCGACGGCGTCGACGTGGCGCTGTTCGCGTCGGAGGCAGACATCTCGCAGAAATACGTGCCGATCGCGGTGAAGGCCGGCGCGGTGGCGATCGACAACTCGTCGGCGTTCCGCATGGACGCGTCCGTGCCGCTCGTCGTTCCGGAAGTGAACGGCAATCTCATCACGCCGAAGCAGAGAATCTACGCCAACCCGAACTGCGTGGCGGCGATCATGGTGATGGCGTTGTGGCCATTGCACCAGGCGGGCAAGTTGAAGCGGGTGATCGCCTCGACCTACCAGTCGGCCTCGGGCGCGGGGCGGCCGGCAATGGACGAGCTGGAGGAAGCCACGCGCGCCTATCTCAAGGGCGAGAGCTATCTGCCGAAAGTGCTGCCGCATCCCTACGCGTTCAACCTGTTCAGCCACAACACGACGATCGGCGAGGATGGCTACAACGGCGAGGAGCAGAAGGTCGTCAAGGAACTGCGCAAGATCATGTCGCTGCCGGAGCTGCGCGTGGGCGTGACCTGCGTGCGCGTGCCTGTGTTGCGCGCCCACTCGATGGCTATGACGGTAGAGTTCGCGGACAAGGTGTCGGTCGATGCGGCGCGCACGCTGCTGGCGAAGGCGCCCGGCGTGAAGGTGGTGGACGACCGCGCGAAGAACCACTTCCCCATGCCGGTGGAATCCTCGGGCCAGAACGATGTGCTGGTGGGCCGTATCCGGGAAGATATCTCGGACCCGACCGGCCACTCGCTGGCGCTGTTCATTTCGGGCGACCAGCTGCTGAAGGGCGCGGCGCTGAACGCCGTGCAGATCGCCGAAAAGCTTCCGTGAGAGTGTTATGACTGATCGAATTGACGCGGGCTTCGGCGAGCTCCTAGATCGCGCCGGTAACCTTGGTGCAGGCAAGAGCATGACGCCTCAGGACGGCAGCGGTGCAGGGCAGGCGTGGTCGCCTTCGTCCTGGCGGTCGAAGCCGGCGATGCACATCCCGGCCGACTATCCCGATCCGGCCAAGCTCGCCGCGGTCGAGAAACAGCTTTCCTCCTATCCGCCGCTGGTGTTCGCGGGCGAGGCGCGGACGCTGACGGCGAAGCTGGCCGAGGTGGCGGAGGGCAAGGCCTTCCTGCTGCAGGGCGGCGATTGCGCCGAAAGCTTCGAGGAATTCCATCCCAACAACATCCGCGACATGCTGCGCCTCTTCCTGCAGATGGCGGTGGTGCTGACATTCGCCGGGCGCAAGCCGGTGGTGAAGGTGGGGCGCATCGCGGGACAGTTTGCAAAACCGAGATCAGCTCCGACGGAGACGCAGAACGGCGTGACGCTGCCGTCCTATCGCGGTGACAACATCAACGACCGGGCGTTCACGAAAGAAGCGCGCTTGCCGGATCCGCAGCGCCTGCTGCAGGCCTACTCGCAATCGGCGGCGACGCTGAACCTGGTGCGCGCGTTTACGCAGGGCGGCTATGCCGGGCTGCAGAACGTCAACACATGGATGCTCGACTTCGTGCAGCGCTCGGCGGCGGGGCGCCATTACCGCGAAGTTGCAGACCGTATCACCGATACACTCGACTTCATGGCGGCCATCGGCATCACGGCGGAGACGACACCGGCGCTTGACCGCACCAGCTTCTTCACGTCTCACGAAGCGCTGCTGCTGGGCTACGAGGAAGCGATGACGCGGGAAGACTCCACGCGTCCGGGCGAGTTCTATGACACGTCGGCGCACATGATCTGGATCGGCGACCGTACGCGGCAGCTCGACCACGCTCACGTCGAGTTCTGCAGCGGCGTGAAGAACCCGATCGGCATGAAGTGCGGGCCGTCGCTGGCCGAGGACGACATGATCCGCCTGATCGACAAGCTGAACCCGGACAACGTTCCAGGCAGGCTGACGCTCATCGCGCGCTTCGGGTCGGACAAGGTGGCGGGCGGCCTGCCGAAGCTGGTGCGCCGCGTACAGAAGGAAGGCCGCAAGGTGGCGTGGTCGTCCGATCCGATGCACGGCAACACGGAAACGAAGGGCGATTTCAAGACGCGCCCGTTCGAGCGTATTCTCTCGGAAATCAGCTCCTTCATCGACATTGTCGAAAGCGAAGGCGCTCATGCGGGCGGCGTGCACTTCGAGATGACGGGGCAGAACGTCACCGAGTGCACGGGCGGCTCGACGCAGATCAGTGCAGAGAACCTCAGCCAGGCCTACAAGACCGCGTGCGACCCGCGCCTCAACAACGAACAGGCGCTGGAGCTGGCCTTCCTCATCGCCGACAAGCTGGCGAAGAAGCGGAAGAGCTGACGGCGTAACGAGAAAACACACACGCGGTGTGTGGACACACACACGGAGTTTATCTTGCCGTGTGGATGCGGGCGGTCGCTTTTCGTCTGCATACCTGACTAGATGACTGCGTGATTTCGATGATCAGGTAAGGGACCTATCCAGATGAAGCCTCATGTTTCGGCGTTGCTTTGCGCCTCGGCGGTGTTGTTGGTTGCTGCGCCGGCATCGGCTCACTTCATCCTTGCTGCGCCCGATTCCTGGCTGGTCGAGAACGTGCTCGGTGATCCGCAGAAGGCTGGCCCGTGCGGTGCGAAGGCCGACGCCCCGGGCACGCCGACGGGCAAGGTCACCGAGATGCGCGGCGGGGACATGCTGCACATCAAGGTGCAGGAGACGATCTATCATCCGGGCTTCTACCGCGTGGCGCTGTCGGTACTGGACCGCAGCGAGCTGCCGGCCGATCCCGAAGCGGTGACGCGTGACTCGCCGCGCGGGCCGATCTCGGTGTCGGGCAAGATCGATCCGGCGCCGAAGGCTCCGGTGCTGGTCGACGGCCTGTTCGAGCACAGGGCACCGGTGCCGAAAGGCACGTTCCTGGAGACCGACGTGAAGCTGCCGAACATCAACTGCGAGACATGCACGGTGCAGATCATTCAGTTCATGGAAGAGCACGGCCTCAATAGGGATGGCGACTTCACCTACCACCACTGCGCCGACCTGAAGATCACTGCCAATCCAGCGCTGCCGATCGACAAGGGCTGGCCGGGGCAGAAGTGATACGCCGGTAGCTGGCGGGTTTTGGCGTCCCGGTCGGTTGTGCTAGAGGCTCCTGCAGAGGAGACCCCCATGAAGCGGATTCTGATCTCGACTGTCGCGCTTGTTGCCGCAGCAGGCTGCGCTTCGTCGCCCCCGACGGTGACCCAGCAATTGCTCGGAGCGTGGAACTGCGATGCCACCATCGGGGGCGGCAGCCTCAAGGGCTTGATGACCTATGCCGAGGGCGGCAAGGGAACCGTGAAGCTCGACTATACAGGCAAGATCGGCGCGCAGCCCATCGTCGCGGCGGGCGACGGGGAGGCGACGTGGAAGCTGCTCGAGGAAGACACCAAGCTCGAATCCACCATCACCACCGTCAACCTCACCAGCGTGAAGATAGGCGACCGGGACGTGCCGCCGGCGATGGCGCAGTCGATGCTGGCGCCTATGCTGGCTGGCCAGACCGCGACGTCAACGATCAAGCTGGACAAGACCAACCTCACGCTCACCGCCACCGACGGCACGGTCACGGCCTGCACGCGGCCGGCGGTCTAGGGCTGTTCTTCCATCTGGACCTGAAATCCGCTCGCGGTTACTCCGTGGGCCTACGTCTGCCTTGCAGGGGATAACTTCATGAGATCGACTGGATTTGCCGCCGCTCTTTTCCTCGTAGCGTGCGCTGCTGTGTCCGAGGCCCAGGCGCCGAAGACCGAAGAGCTGTTGGTTGGGACCTGGAATTGCTCGTCCAATTCGAATGGGGCGGTCATCACAGGGCCAATGACCTTCGTCGCAGGCGGCAAGAGCAAGGTGACTTCGAACGTCGCGATTCCCGACGCAACCATCGAGATGACCGGAACCGGCAACGGGACATGGAAACTGCTTCCGGACGGCACGCTCGAGGAAGTGGTCACCGACTTCAAGGTCGCCACCGCCAAGACAGCCGGGCAGCCGTCTCCCGTCGAAGACATGCAGGCGATGATCGACGCGATGGTGGTGAACGTGCCGGTGATCTCGACCTTCAAGCTGGAGCCGAAATCGCTGGTCCGCACCGACCAGTCCGGCGGGATCACCAGCTGCTCGCGCTGATCCGGCCACACGCTCAGGCTTTCTGGCAGGCTTTCCGGTCTTAATTCACGGAATGGCGCATTGCGTCTCGCCGCGGCTTGTCCCATCTCAGGGCCAGGACGGCCTAAGCCCCCGAAAAGACTGCCCCCAAACACGCGCGACAGACGCGTGACGGAGTTACCCATGACCGCCGCAGCACGCCTCCCTGCATGGGCGCGCCCGAAAGAGATGCTCGACCTGACGCGCCTTGCGGTGCCGGTCGCGATCTCGCGCGCGTCGTTCATGCTGATGAGCCTCACCGATGCGGTGCTGCTGGGCCGCTATGCGCCGGGCGAGCTGCCGTTCGTGCTGAATGGCTGGCTGCCGATCGGCGTGATGTTCGGCTTCGGCATGGGGCTGATGATCGGCGTGCAGGTGCTGACCGCCGAGCTCAACGGCTCGGGCAAGGGCAATGAAACCGGCCGCATCTTCCGGCGCGGCATGGTGGTGGCGCTGGTCTATGGCGCGATCGCGACGGTTGTCTGCCTCGTGGTGGCGCGGCCGCTGCTCGACCTTGTCGGCTTCGATCCGTCGATCGCAGAGCCGACGACACGCTCCACTCATATCCTCGCCCACGGCGCAGTGGCGCATATGGCCGGGCTGGCGTGCCAGTTCTATCTGGAGGCGCTGCGCAAGCCCAACATAGCCACCGCCATCAACATGTCGGCGGTGGTGTTCAACCTCGTCGTGGGTCTGATGCTGGTGCCGGACTTTGGCGCCATCGGCGTGGTGTGGGCGACGACGTCCTCGCGCTATTTCATGCTGGCGCTGTTCCTGGTCGCCGTCGCGGTCTGGACGCCGGCGTTCAGGCCTGCGCCGAAAGGCCCGGCGGACGAGTTCAAGCGCCAGAACATGGTGGGCATCGGCACAGGCATCGCCAACATCGCCGAGTGGGGGTCGTTCAACCTCACCTTCGTGATCGCCACGCTGGTCTCGCTGGATTCAGGCACGATCTACGGTCTCACGGTCCAGTTCATGGGCGTGATCTTCATGATTTATGTCGGCATGGGCACGGCCACGAGCGTGCGTGTCGCGGAGAGCTATGGCCGCGGCGATGCGCAGGGCGTGCAGAACGCTTCCAGGCTAGGCGTCGCCGCCGCGACGTTGCTGGGCCTGGGACTGGCGCTCGCCCTGATTGTGCTTCGGGACTTCGTGGCGGTGCAGTCGCTCAACGGTTCTGAAGCCGCCTCCGCTGGCGCGCACCTGGTGCCGACGCTGGCGCTGATGCTGGCCTTCGCGGCGTTCGTCACGATCTTCGATGGGTTGCAGGCGGTGGGCTCGATGGCGCTGCGCGCGCAGAACGTGGTGTGGACGCCGACGCTGATTCATGTCGGCAGCTACATCTTCGTTATGCTGCCGCTGTGCTGGTGGCTGGCGCTGCACGAAGGCCGCGGTGTCTGGGGCGTGTTCATCGGGATTTCGATCGCGTCGGTGCTGGCCGGCCTCTGCCAGATACTCGCGCTGGAATGGAAAGCGGCGCGCGGCGTCCGTTTCGGGATACCGCGCGCCGCATAAGAGCCCCGCATGTCGTCCGAGTGTAGCGAGCAGCCGGACGGGCAGAGGGCTCCAATCTCTATTTGAGATCCTTCATCGCGGTGGCGGGCTTGAACGCCGCCGAGGTGCGCGCCGGGATGTGGATCGGGTTGCCGGTCGACGGATTGCGGCCTTCGCGCGCCGCGCGCGTCTTGGCCACGAACGTACCGAAGCCGGAGATGGCGACCTGCTCGCCGCGCTTCAGGCTGGCGGTGATCGTATCGAACACGGCGTCGACGATGCGCGTCGCCTCGGTGTTCTTGAGGCCAGTCGAGTCCGAAATGGACTTGATGAGTTCGGTCTTGTTCATGGCTGCTCCTTTCGGGCCCGCCGCGCCTCGTGAAACAAGGCTGGCGGTTAGTAGAATCGGCCGTGTTCACGGCTTCGTTACAAAACGACGCCGGTTCAGTCGATTCGACAATCCCGAAAACGCCAGAAACGCCCGGAAATACTGGCTATATCCCCAGAATCCACCCCTCTTCAGAGGCAGCCTGGGCTTTCTCCGAGTCCTTCAGCTTGGCCTCGCCCCCGAAAAGCGTTCCCAGCTTTCCGGACGCGTCACGTTCGGCAAGCGCCTCGCAGATCGAGCGGATCTGGGCCTCGTCGCGGATCTCACTGACCTCCTGCTTGGTCGCGTTGAGCGTCGGCAGGACCTCAGCGACGACGATGCGCGCGCCGTCCAGCGCCGCCTCGTCGACCTTGTCGAGCGGGATTTCGAACGGCCAGATCTTCAGCGCCGGAAATTTTTCGCGCAGCCGTTCGATGGCCGGAATGCCGGTCATCGTCTGGCCGCCGATGGCCCCGGCATAGGCGATCTTCCACACCGGTTGCGGGCGCGCTTTCTTGGCGTTTAGCGCCGCGATTTCGGTTACGCGGAATTCCGGCACGTCGCCCTTGCCATGCTCGCGCGATTTCTTGACTGACAGAGTCGTCAGCTCGTCCTTCTTGGAGCAGCCCCAGAACGGGAAGGGGCCGCCGGACATGAGGCGGTTCATCCGCGCCGCCAGGGCGAAGCGGTTGTTCGAGTTGTCAGGCTTGTCCTTCATTTCCTTGAGCAGGAAATCGCGCGTCGCGCGCCACGGATCGCCCTTCAGCTTCAAGGCTTCCGCAGTCCCGGCGGGGAAGCCCATCGGGAAATCGACGCCCAGCAGCACGCGGTCGCCGCGCTTGAGGCAGCGGGCGAGAATGTCCTCCAGCTCCTCGATCGCCTTGGCGCGCGTGGGCGGGTTCGACGCCTTGAAGGTCAGCTTCATGCGCGCATCAGGCGTCAGCGCGCCGATCCAGATGGAATCCGCGCCTGTGGCTGGCTTGGAGGCGGCGCTCCAGTCGACCATCACGTAGCTGTTGAACAGGCGCGCCATGAGGCGTGGCCTCCTTCCAGAAAGACTCGGCTGCACGGTGTGCAGCCGGGGTCGAAACGAACGGCGTCATACGGTGACGCCGGGAGAACTTTACAGGGAATATGCGTCGCGCCGCGAAAATGTCTCGTGACGCGATGCGGGGACTAGCTGAGCTTCACCAGCATCTTGCCAGTGTTCCCGCCGCTGAACAGGGCGAGGAAGGCGTCCGGGGCCTTTTCGATGCCATTCATGACGGTCTCCTCGTACTTGATCTTACCGGCCGAAATCCATGCTCCCATGTCCTTCAGGAAGGCCGGTTGCATGTCGTAGTGGCTGAAGACGAGGAAGCCCTGGATCTTGAGCTGGCGGCCGACGATCAGCGCCATGTTATAAGGCCCCGGCTGCGGCCGGGTGGCATTGTAGATCGAGATCATTCCGCAGATCGGCATGCGAGCGAACGGATTGGAACAGTCGATGGCCGCGGTCAGGTGGTCGCCGCCGACATTGTCGAAATAGACATCGACGCCGTTTGGTGCGGCGGCGCGCAGGGCCTTGGAGAGCGCCTGCGGTCCGGGTTCGATGGCCTTGTAGTCGATCACCTCGTCGACCCCGATGCCCTTCAGCCAGGCGACCTTGTCCTTGCCGCCTGCCGACGCCACGACGCGGCAGCCTTTGATCTTGGCGATCTGGCAGACGATCGAGCCAACCGCACCGGCAGCGCCGGAAACGAAGACGGTCTCGCCCGGCTTGGGCTCGCCGATCTTGAGCAGGCCGACATAGGCGGTGAGGCCGGGCATGCCAGCAACGCCAAGGAAAGCCTGGGGCGGTAGGTTGGCGGCGGGCAGTTTGTTCATTCCAACGGCTGCCGGCGCCGCCGTGAACGCCTCCCGCCAGCCTGCCATCGAACTCACAAGGTCACCGGGTTTGTAACCGGGATCACGGGAGGCGATGACCTCGCCCACCGCGCCGCCGGTCATGGCCTGGCCCAGTTCGAACCCGGGAGCGTAGCTCTTCACCTCGTTCATGCGGCCGCGCATGTAGGGGTCGACCGTCATCCACAGGTTGCGGACCTGCACCTGGCCATCGCCCGGTTCGGCCGATTCGACCGTCGCCAGCTCGAAATCCGAGGGTTTGGGCTCGCCCACCGGGCGCGACCTGAACCGCCACTCACGGGATGTTACGGATGACATCAATCACCTCTTTTGCAGACCACACTGCTATCGCCCGCAAATCGCGGTTTTTCTAGCCTTTTCCGGGCCGGTGACGATTGAAAAATTAGGTAACCAAGCTTGATGGTCCCGCTGATTGTGCGGTTGCGTTATTCGGCTATCTGCTCACAGCACGTCGCAAGGCGTGTCGGAGGGTTAGTTCAGTGAAGCGTACCGTCAACTCGGCCAGAACGGCCACGGCGTTCGGTCGCCATAGCGGCAAGGTCCGCATCGGCGTTGTCGGCGCTGGTGTGTTCGGCGGTTATCACGCGCAGAAATACGCCTCCAGCCCGCATTCCGAATTCGTCGGCGTGTTCGATCTCAACACCGAGAACGCCGGCAAGCTGATCGCCAAGATCGGCAAGGGCAGCGCGTTCGGCTCGTTCGATGCGCTCGCCGCGCAGTGCGACGCGCTCGTGATCGCGACGCCCGCCGTGACGCACGCCGCTCTGACGCGCCGCGCGCTCGACGCCGGCAAGCATGCGCTCGTCGAAAAGCCCCTCGCGCTCAACGGCCACGAAGCCCGCGCGCTCGCCGGCCTCGCGCTGGAGCGTGACCTCGTCCTGCAGGTCGGCCACCAGGAGCGTCTCGTATTCCAGGCCATGGGCCTGTTCTCCACCGGCGAACGCCCGATCAACATCGAAGGCGCCCGCGTCGGCCCGGCTTCGCCCGATGGCCGCTGCGAAGACGTCAGCGCCATTTTCGACCTGATGATCCACGACCTCGATCTCGCCGCCGAGCTGTTCGGATCGGAAGTGAAGTCGGTCTATGGCCGCGGCCGCAAGGTCCATACGGACAAGATCGACGAAGCGATCGCGCTCGTGAAATTCGCCAACGGCGGCGAAGCCAAGCTCACCGCCTCGCGCGCCCGCACCCAGCGTTCGCGCTCGATGCGCATCGACTATCCGTCGGGCACGGTCGAGATCGACTTTCTCACCCGCAAGGTGACGAACACCACGCCGTTCAACATCCGCGCCGACGTGTCCGAGATCCTGCCGGATCCGCTGCGGGCGGCGGACGAGGCGTTCCTGGCCGCGATCCAGGGCCGCGACGTATCGCCCGTCACCGGTGGCGTCGGCGCCCGCGCTGCAGCTATGGCGGAACTGGTAGAGAAAAGCGCCCTGAAACGCGCCCCGGCCATGGCGGTCACTTCAACCGCAGCCGCGGCCTAGGCTTCCCAAATCAGGCTTCCTACCTTAAGGGACCGGACCTCTTCGGCCGCTTGGGGCTGTTCGCGTCGCGAAAGCCCAGCCAGGTCCGCCCATAACCCCATTCTGTGCCTTTTGGCGCTACGGAGACCAACATGGCCAGGAAGCCGACCGCACGCGTTGAATACATCTATTTCGACGTGACCTATGAAGACGGCAGCCAGCGGTCCAACCGCAAGGTTCCCGCCGACCTGCTGGACAGCCACGAGAAGGACAAGGCGATCCTTGAGGCGCTGGCCGAGCAGGACCGCGCCATTTCCGAGCGGTCCGGCATGCCGCCGCTGGCGATCAAGTCGATCAAGCGCAGCGGGAAATAGCCGGTCCGGTTATCCCGGCGTCAGATTTTTCCTGACTTGCCCCAGCGGCTGCGGAGGATTGGCCAGTTCTGTCCGCGGGCCTCGCGCATTGTGCGGCGGCGCGGGCGTCATAAACTCCCGGTGCGCCTGAAGCGCGGGGGAGGAAAGCATGCTGGATCTCGGATCAGTTGAACTGACGATGTTGTGGGCCAGCGCCGCGCTCGGCCTGGTGCATCTGCTGATCGCGGTGCTGGCGAGCGTGGCCAACCGGGGAATGCCGTGGGCCATGGGCCCGCGGGACGAGCCTGCCGTGGAGATGGGCAAGACTGGGGCCCGGCTCGAGCGCGCCTACAAGAACTTCCTGGAGACATTTCCGCTATTCGCCGCCGCGGTGCTGATCGAGGCGGCCGTGGGCCACGGCTCCGGCCTCGCTGCGCTGGGGGCCCAGCTCTATTTCTGGGGGCGGGTCGCCTACCTGCCGGTGTATGCGCTGGGAGTTCCCGTTGTGCGAACGCTGGTATGGACGGTCGCGTTCGCCGGGATCGTGCTGGTGCTCGCCGCGAGCCTGCCCGGACTCTGATTTCTGATTAGTGTGCTGCCGCCTTGTGCGGCAGGCACACAAGGCTCATCCTCCGCAAAACATAACAGGGCGGGAGGAACGCCCAATGAGCCTTTTATCGCCGACAAGACGGATGCTTTTGGCTGCGGCGCCTGCTCTGGCGGTCGCCGGCAACGCCTATGCGCAGCAGGCCGTCACCGGCCTCCTGCTGAAGCCGGACGATGACCCCTCGGCCGACGCCGAAATGCCGCTCGACGCCTGGACGGACACGTTCGGACGTCCCACCGCCAAGGTCCGGCTGAACGGCAAGGGGCCTTTCCGCTTCCTGGTCGACACCGGCTCCACCACCACCGTCCTCGCAGCAAGACTTTCCGAAGTGGTGGGCGCTCCAATGATCGGAACAGCGATCGTAAACGGAACAACCGGAACAGCCGAAATGCCAATAGCGACAATGGCGACCCTAGAGACCGGGGTCGTCACAAAAACGAACGTAAGGGTCGCAATCATCTCCGACAGAGGACTGGCAAGAGAAGACGGAATCCTCGGCGCCGACGTGTTCGCCGGAAGACGGCTGAACTTCGACATCCAGAACAAGACCGTGACCGTGGATTCTTCCAAGCGGCAGTCGAGGTTTGCGCCTGTGTCGAACCTCAGAGTGCGAAATGGACTGCTCGCGGAGATCGACGGGAGAATCGGAACGATCCCTGTGAAGCTGATGCTGGATACAGGCGCGCAGCACTGCATCGGCAACATGCCGCTGCAACGGGCGCTGGAGCGGGCCTACCCACGGCAGCGCCGAGTGGACAGCGTGAAAGTGGTCGGCGTCACCGGGCACACGATTATCGGAAACTTCTTCGAACTACCGAAGGTGGATTTCAGGAAGTTCGCCGTGAAGGATGCGGGCGCTGTCATGGCGGATGCGCCGATCTTCCAGGTGTGGAACCTCGACAGGGACCCGGCCCTGATCGTGGGCGTGAACCTGCTGGCGCGGCTGGCCGGGTTCTCGATCGACTATGGCGCGAGGACTTTCGACGCACAGCTGATGGCGATGGGGATCGCCCGCAACACACTGATGTTGGGTTAGGGATGCTGGGCTAGCTGCCGGGAGGGGGAAGCTTGCCTTGCCAAGCGGGCGCGGATCGGTACATCCATCCGCGCACCCTTCCGACAGCCGGAAACGAAACATGACCGTAAAAGTCCGCTTTGCGCCTTCGCCTACGGGCAAGCTGCATGTGGGGAACATCCGTACCGCGTTGATCAACTGGCTGTTCGCACGCAGTAAGAACGGCATTTTCGTGCTGCGCATCGACGACACGGACCTCGAGCGCTCGACCAAGGCGAACGAGGACGCGATCCGCGAAGACCTCACCTGGCTGGGCATGACGTGGGACGAGACGTTCAAGCAGTCCGACCGGTTCGACCGCTATCGCGAAGCGGCGGAGATGCTGAAGGGCAAGGGGCTGCTCTATCCCTGCTATGAGACCGCGGACGAGCTGGAGCGGCGCCGCAAGATCGCGCTGAGCCGCGGCAAGCCGCCGGTCTATGACCGCGCCGCGCTGCAGCTTACCGACAAGGAGCGCAAGGACCTGGAGGCCGAGGGCCGCAAGCCGCACTGGCGCTTCAAGCTGTCCGGCGGGGCGGCCGAGTGGGTCGATCTCGTGCGTGGCCAACAGTCGATCGACACGTCTTCCGTGTCTGACCCGATCGTCATTCGCGAGGACGGGTCGTTCCTCTACACCATGCCGTCGGTGGTCGACGATGTGGATTCGAAGATCACGCATATCGTGCGCGGCGAGGACCACGTCACCAATTCGGGCGCGCAGATCGAGATCTTCCTCGCGATGGGGGCGCAGCCGCCGGAGATGGCGCACACGCCGCTGCTGATCGGCGCGGACGGGCAGGGGCTGTCGAAGCGGCTTGGCTCGCTGTCGGCGGAGCAATTGCGCGCCGAAGGCTGCGAGCCGATGGCGATCACCAGCCTGCTTGCCAAGCTAGGCACATCCGATCCCGTGGAAGCGCGCGAGAGCCTGCAGCAGCTCGCGCTGGAATTCTCGTTCTCGAAGATCGGGCGCGCGCCTGCGCGGTTCGATGAGCAGGAGCTCGACAATCTCAACGCGCATATCGTGCACGGCATGGCGTTCGACGTTGTGAAGCCGCGGCTGGCGAAGCTGGCCTATGGCGATCAGGCGACGCTGGAGTTCTGGGACGCGGTGCGCGGCAATCTCGAGACGGTCGAGGATGCGCAGACCTGGCTTGCGGTCGTCTATGGCGGCGGGCTGAAAGGTCCAGAACTCACCGAGGAAGACCAGGCGTTCATCGGCGAGGCGGCGAAGCTGTTCCCCGAAGGCGAAGTGACGCCGACGACCTGGAAAGAGTGGATCGATGCGGTGAAGGCCAAGACGGGGCGCAAGGGCAAGCAGTTGTTCGGGCCGCTGCGCCGCGTGCTGACCGATCAAGAGCATGGTCCGGAGATGGACAGGATGCTTGTGCTGATCGGCGCCAAGAAAGCGCGTGACCGGCTGGTGCTGGCGGCGCCGTAAGATTCAGACGTACTTCAGCCAAGCCTTCACGATGGCTTCGAAGGCCTTCGCGTTAGCCTTCAGCGTCTTGCCTGAGCCGAGCGTGACGAGGGCGCGGTCCTTTGCCAGCCATAAGAGCAGGCCGTTAGTATCGGCGATTTTCAGGTCGGGATTATCCTTCACCTTTGCGCCGATGTGGAAGACGAGCTGGATCACGTCCTTTGAGCGCAGGTTCACGGTGGCGAACCAGTCGGCGCGCCTGAAGCTGATCGAGTTCCACTTGATGCCTTCGGCAATCGTGGCGCTCGTTCCCAAGACAAGCTTGCGCACCGCCTCTATGTCGGTTTTCAGCGGATGATCGAGGTCGCTCAGGAAAGCGGCGACCTCGTCATCCGGTGAGGGCTTTTTCTTCGCGGCTGGCTTTTTGAGTTTTGCCGCCATGGGTCAACCGAGCGAGGCCAGCACATCGTCGAGGCGCTGGTACCCAGCCTCCATGCCGTCCGTCATGCCGGAGGCGGCGGCGCCGTCGCGGGCTTCCTTCGAGGCATAAAGGACGGTCATGACCGACGTGGTCTTGCCGCTCTTTTCGGTGAACACTTGGCTCGCCAGCGTTTCACCGCCGGTCCAGTCATCGTCGAACTTCTCTTTCGAACCGATACGCTCGGGCTTCACCACTTCGGTGAATGTGCCGCCCATGCCCATCTTTTTGTTGCGGCCCTTGTCTTCCCACTCGTAGCGGTATTCGCCGCCGACACGCAGGTCGATCCTGCACACCGGCATCTCCCAGCCCGGCGGGCCGAGCAGCCAGCGGCGCACAAGCTCCGGCTTGGTGTGCGCATCCCAGACGAGATTTCGCGGGGCGTCGAAGGCGCGCGTGATGCGGATCTCGCGGTCGCTCGGCAGGGTGATTTCGAGTTTGTTGGGCATCTTACTTCCCCTGCTGCTCGGCGAATATTCTGTCGAGACCCTCATAGTTCACCTCCATGCCGTCGGTCATGCCGGTGGAGACGGCGGCGTCGCGCGCTTCTTTTGAGCCGAAATCCATCCGCGTCGTGAGCGTGGTGATCCCGTCCGTCTCGATGAAGCTGTTCCGGATCTTACAGGGATTGTCCAACGGCATCGCGCTGTCGAAGTTGCCCGGATCATAGTATTGGTAATGAGACAGCAGGGCGGGCTTGTCGACCTCCTTGAACTCACCGAGGAAGCCGAACTCCACACCGTCTTCGTCCGAACGCCAGCGCCAGCGATATTTGCCGCCGGGGCGCGCATCCATCTCGCACACGGTCATGGACCAGCCGGGGTATCCGACCAGCCAGCGCCGCGCCAGCTTCGGGTCGGTATGCGCCTGCCACACCAGGGTACGCGGCGCCCTGAAGTCGCGCGTGACCTCAACTTCGCTGTCGCTCGGCAGCGAGACCTGCGCTTTTGTGTTCATCGTCGTCACGATCGTTATCTCCTGTTTCTTGTTGCTTCGGGGGGTGGAGTTCGGGGAGGTCAGCCGTTGAAGGCTTTCTCGAGGTCGGCGACGACGATCTTCTTCATCTTGAGCATCGCCTGCAGGGCGCGGTTGGCTTTCTCGCGATCGGGGTCGGAGAGATAGCGGCCCAGTGCATCGGGGATGATCTGCCAGGAGACTCCCCACTTGTCCTGCAGCCATCCGCAATTGTCTTCGCGTCCACCGCCGGCGAGGAACTTGTTCCAGTAGAGGTCGACCTCCGCCTGGTCCTTGCACTTCACGAACAGCGAGATGCCCGGCGTGAACTTGAAGTGGGGCCCGCCATTGAACATCAGAATCTCCGTCCCGTTCGCCACGATGGTGGCCGACATCGGGTTGGCAGACTTGATTTCGGAGTTCGGGAATACGGAGACGTAGAACTTCGCGGCGTCTTCGACGGGGCCATCGAACATGAGGAAGGGCGAGATTTTCTGGACGGATGCCATTGCGGTTTCTCCTAGTGGCGTTTGCGTTTTGATTTCGGGGGCTTGGCCTGTAGCTGGCCCAGCAGGGTATCGAGCGCTTCGTAGCGGCGTTCCCAGAACTGCCGGTACTCTTCGAGCCAGGCGACAGCTTCTTGCATGGGCCCGCCTTCGATCTTGCGCGGACGGCGCTGGGCGTCCTGGCCACGTGAGATAAGGCCCGCTTGTTCCAGCACCTTGAGGTGCTTCGAGATGGCAGGCTGGCTCATGTCGAAAGGGGCAGCCAGTTCGGCGACCGACGCCTCGCCCAGCGCGAGCCGGGCGAGGATGGCGCGGCGTGTGGGGTCGGCCAGCGCGGCGAAGGTGGCGTCGAGGCGTTCGGAGGGCTTCATGTACATAACCCTTCAGTTCCATAACCGATAGGCTATATATAACCGGCAGGTTCTGGACGTCAACAGGGCGGGCGAAAAAACTTCAGGGACGGCGAGGGCGCTGTTTCGGCGAGATCGACTTGATGATCAGCTCGCCCCTGGCCTTGGGGTCGAGCTTCCAGCCGGCATGCATGACGGCGGCCGAAATCAGGGCGTCGACATCCGGGTGCTTCAGGGTCGCCATGCCGTCATCGAGACGGATCGACCGGATTTTCGGGCCCTTGCCCGTCATCAGTTTCTTCGGATCGTGCAGGGCGCCGCCCATCATCAAGAAAAGCGTGAGCCAGCGGGGGTATAGCGCGATCGACAGGGGCAGGGTCGAGACCTTGGCGGTTGGCCCGAAGCCGATCGCGAGGGCGTTGTAGTTGTCATAGACTGGGCATACCGCGCCCGGCAGGCGCTTGCGCATGTGCGTGATCGCCTTGCGGCCGAGCGTGGCGATCTCTGGCTCATATTTGCCGAGAAATGCTTCAAGCTGCTGTTGCGCGGTTGCAGGCATGATATGAGTTTAACGCGGAAGTTTGGCCAAGTCAGCTTCCGGAACCGGCGTCAGGACCGGGCGTTGAAGGTGGTTGGCGAAGGGGAATTCCCATGAGCGATACGAGACGACTTCCGAGCGGCGACAATGTTCGCGCGGTGCTAGAGGACGTTGCGGAATTCTCCGGCCGCGCGAGGCGTATGCTGGATGATTCCGCCCACAAGGCAGGTGAGTTTGCCACCGACATCGGCGACGAGGTCGTGACGCGCGGCCGCAAGGCGGCGAAGTATGCGGTTCGCGAAGTGAAAGAGCATCCGATGGCGACGATCGCGATCGGCGCCGCGGTCGGTGTGCTCGTCGCTGCGATCCTGATGCGTAGGCGCGATTAGGCTGCTGCACGTTCCGTAGTGCTTAGCGCTAACGCTTCGGCGACCTTGATGCCGTCGACCGAGGCGGAGAGGATGCCGCCGGCATAGCCTGCGCCTTCTCCGGCCGGGTAGAGGCCCTTCACATTGAGCGACTGGAAGTCCTGGCCGCGCGTCATGCGGATAGGCGAGGACGTGCGTGTTTCGACGCCGGTCATCACGGCATCGGCCATGTCGTAGTTGGGGATCTGGCGGCCAAAGACGGGCAGGGCCTCGCGGATCGCCGTGACGGCGTAGTCAGGCAGGCAGAGCGACAGGTCGGTTGGGGTGACGCCGGGCTTGTAGGACGGCGTCACGCTGCGGAGTTCGGCGCTGGGCTGGCCGGCGAGGAAGTCGCCGACAAGCTGCCCCGGGGCGAGCCAGTTGGAGCCGCCAGCTTCGTAAGCCTTCTCTTCCCAGTAGCGTTGGAAAGCGATGCCGGCGAGCGGGTTGGTTCGAAAGTCGCCGGGGAAGTCCTCGGGGTTCACGCCGACGACGATGCCGGAGTTGGCGTTGCGTTCCTTGCGGGAGTACTGACTCATGCCGTTGGTGACGAGGCGGCCGGGCTCCGACGCGGCGGCGACAACCGTCCCGCCCGGGCACATGCAGAACGAATAGACCGAGCGGCCGTTGGTGGCATGGTAGGCGATCTTGTAGTCGGCCGCGCCAAGTATCGGATGGCCGGCGTACTGGCCGAAGCGCGCCTTGTCGATGATCGACTGCGGATGTTCGATGCGGACGCCGATCGAGAACGGTTTCGGTTCGAAGAATACGCCTTTCGAGTGGAGCATCTCGAACGTGTCGCGGGCGCTGTGGCCGAGGGCCATGACGATGCGGTTGGCTTCGAGGGTTTGACCATTTGAAAGGCCAAGGCCGGCGATGTGTTTCTCGCCCCGGCGTTCCTCGATGATGACGTCGGTCACCTGCGCGCCGAAGCGGATTTCGCCGCCGAGCGCGATGATCTTGGCGCGCATGTGCTCGATCATCGAGACGAGGCGGAAGGTTCCGATGTGCGGCTTGGAGACGAAGAGGATTTCTTCGGGTGCGCCGGCCTCGACGAATTCCTTCAGCACTTTTCGGCCGAGGTGGTTGGGATCCTTGATCTGACTATAGAGCTTGCCGTCAGAGAATGTGCCGGCGCCACCTTCACCGAACTGCGCATTCGATTCCGGATCGAGGACGCCCTTGCGCCAGAATTTGAACGTGTCGACCGTCCGCTCGCGAACGATCTTGCCGCGCTCGAGGATGATCGGATTGAAGCCCATCTCGGCGAGGATCAGGCCCGCGAACAATCCGCACGGGCCGAGGCCGACAACGACCGGACGCGGCGCGCCGGCTGGCGCTTTCGCAACCTGGCGGTAGTTCATGTCCGGAGTCAGACCGATTTGCTTGTCCTTCGCGAGCCGCTTCAGGACGCCGGCTTCGTCCTTCACTACGGCATCGATGGTGTAGATGAGCTGGATCGCCGACGTCTTGCGCGCATCGTAAGCGCGCTTGAATACCGTGAAGGAGACGAGGTTCTGCTCGGAAAGCGCGAGGCGTTTGAGGATCGCCTGGCGGAGCGCGGGCTCGGCGTGATCGAGCGGCAGCTTGAGTTCCTGAATGCGTAGCACGTGTCAGACCTCATGGGGGCGGCACATCGCACGCCAGACCATTGGCGGCTTATAGGCCGCGCAGCCTCGGCGGCTCAAGCCCCTTGGCCACAGTCAGGGCAGCCGGTATCGGTGGGCGCAACTCAAGGGAGGAAAATATGAAACATATGACTTTGGCTGCGGTCATGACCGCCATCCTGGCGCCGGCTGCTCTGGCGCAGACCCCGCCGGCTGCGCCCGCAGGGCCCGCGCCGCTGCAGGTGCAAAGCCCGACCTATGCGACGATCCCGATGGAGATCACGGTCAACAAGCCGGCGAAGGATGTCTGGGCGCGGGTCGGCAAGTATTGCGATATCGCCGAGTGGTTCCAGATCGCGGCGGGCTGCACGATCACGTCCGGTGTGGATGGTGAAGTCGGATCGGTGCGGACGGTCGGCGCCGAAATCCTCGTCGGCAAGACGGAGCTGTCCTACACCTACACCCAGCCCGTGCGCGAAGGGCGGCCCTACAACCTCTATCACGGCACGCTGGAAGCCCGGCCGATCGACGCCAAGACGTCGAAGCTGGTCTACACGCTGGTCTACGACACCTCGCTCGTGCCGGGCGATGACGCCGCGAAGAAAGCCGATGTCGAGCGCCGCCGCACGGCCTTCACGCGTGCGCTCAGCAACATGAAGATCCTCGCTGAAGGCGGCACGCTTCCGCCGCCTGCTGCGCCTGCCGCGCCTGCGGTTACAGCACCCAAAGCCAACTAGCTCTTCAGCCCAAACAAAAACCCCTCGCCGTATGGCGAGGGGTTTTCCATGTCCACAGTGATGCTGCGTCAGTTCGGACGCGCGGGCGTGGCCTCCTGCGAGGCCTTCTCGTCGTTGGCGCGCTTGATGATGTAGTGCATCACCGCGTCGGCCTCCGCATTGCTCATGGTCGCCTTGAAGCCGGGCATGCCGCGTTGGGCGCGGTCGCCGTCGATCACAGCGTGCTTGAAGTTCTCCGGATTGCGCAGCAGCGCGCTGTAACGAAGGTCGGGCGCCGTGGCGCCGGCCGCCGGGACGGTGTTGCGGCCATGGCAGACTGCGCAGTTCTGCGAATAGAGTTGTTCGCCTTCCGCCACCGTCTCGTTGTTGGCGGTGAGGAGCGGCGGATCGATCTTGGCGACCGCAGGCGCCGTCGTGCCGGCAGGCATTGAGGTCGGCAGCGTTGCCGTGCCGCCCGGCCGGAAGACCAGGATGCGGCTGTTGTTTGCCGAGGTCGCGCTTGTGCGCGTTGAGCCAGGCGGCAGGCCGCGGGCGCCCACGAGGATCGCCACCTGCTGCTGGCCATCGACGGTGAAGGTCGAGGCGGCTGCGACGACGCGTGCACCGGCGGATGCCGACCAGAGCTTCTTGCCGTCGCGGGAGTCATAGGCGACGAATTCGCCCTTGTGGTTGCCCGAAAAGATGAGGTTGCCTGACGTCGCAAGGATGCCCGAGGCGCCATAGACGTCGTTCTGGATGCGCCACTTTTCTTTGCCAGCAATGGGATCCCACGCGACGATATAGCTGTCGGTCTTTGGCGCCGCGCCCATTGCGGCGACTGGCGTCTGGCCGCTGGAGGCGCTGAAGCCGATGCCGGTGTTCCAGCCCTGCAGGTTCACCTGGAAATTGGGCGGCGTGGCGTAGACCGAGCTGGACACGGTGACCGGGATGTAGACGAGACCGGTCTCGGCGCTGAACGCCATCGGATGCCAGTTGTGCATGCCGAGGGCGGCGGGCGAGACGATAGCAGGCTTGCCGGTGACCTCGTAGCGCGCCTCGGGCACTTCCACCGGACGGCCAGTCGCCATATCGACATGCGTCGCCCAGGTGTTGGGCGCGAACTTGTCAGCCTTCAGCAGTTTGCCCGTCTTGGCATCCAGCACATAGAAGAAGCCGTTCTTCGGCGCCTGCATGACGACGCGGCGCTTGCCTTCGGGATAGTTGAGATCGGCGACCATGATGGGCTGGGTGGCCGTGTAGTCCCAGGTTTCGCCGGGCGTGGTCTGGTAGTGCCACTTGTATTTGCCGGTGTTCGGGTCGAGCGCCACGATGGACGACAGGAAGAGATTGTCGCCGCCGCCGGGTGAGCGGAACAGCTGGTTCCATGGCGTGCCATTGCCCGTGCCGACATAGAGGATGTCGAGTTCCGGATCGTAGGCCATCCCGTCCCACAGCGTTCCGCCGCCGCCGAGTTTCCACCATTCGCCCTTCCAGGTCGGGAGCGCGATGCTTGTCAGCTCGGGTTGCTCCTGCGGCTTCGACGGATCGCCCGGAACGGCCCACCAGCGCCAGGCCTGCTTGCCGGTCTCGGCATCATAGGCGGTGACGTAGCCGCGCACCCGGTATTCGGCGCCGCCATTGCCGATGATCACCTTGCCTTTGACGCTGCGGGGCACGCCCGTGATCGTGTAGGGCAGGCTAGTGTCGGTGGTTTGCACCGACCAGACGTCCTTGCCGGTCTTGCCGTCGATCGCGATCAAGCGGCCATCGAGCGCGCCGAGATAAATCTTGCCGTTCCAGGCGGCGACGCCGCGGTTCACGACATCACAGCAGGCATCGGCGCCCTTCGCCTTGTCGACCTTCGGATCGTATTCCCAGACCTTCTGGCCGGTCTTGATGTCGTAAGCCTTCACCATGCTCCACGCGGTGGTGAGGTACATCACGCCGTCGACGATGATGGGCGTCGATTCCTGACCGCGTTCGGTATCGATGTCGGCAAACCAGGCGAGGCCGAGGTTCGAGACGTTGGTGTCATTGATCTGGTCGAGCTGGCTGAAGCGGTCCTCGTGATAGTTGAGGCCGGTCGCCAGCCACGAGCCGGGCTCGCGCTCAGCTTTGATCAGGCGCTCGGCGGTCACCGCTGCTGAACCGGTTGGATGGACGGGCGCGGCCTCCGCAACGGGCTTGGTCGGATTGGCGTTGTTGCAGCCTGCCAGCAAGGCAGGCGCAGCAACGGCCAGCGACAGCATCAATGCGCGCATCGGGAGTCCCTCCTAGGTTGGCCGTTTCGGCCTTTGTCGTTTCTTCCGGGCGGCAGAACGCTTCCCCGCATCCACCCGGCGGCCAACCTAGAAGGCGCTGCTGCTGGCCGCAATACTCACGGGTTTCCCGTGTTGCCGCAGTGGGGCGCAAAAGCCGGTTTGCCCCGGCCGGCACCTGTTCACGATCGCGTTTTGCTGGCGCCCCGGGAGGCTAGTCGAGAATGATCGCCCGCTGGTGCAGCGCGTCGAGAGCTGCTTCCGGCGAGCTGGTGTCGGCCATGAGCTGGCGGAAGCTTTCGGGCAGGAAGCCGCCACCGATCATGTGATCGACAAGCGTGAAGAACGGCGCCCAGTAGTTGTTCTCCGAGAGGAAGGCCATCGGCTTGCGGTGCAACGACAGCTTCGCCCACGACAGCGTCTCGACCGCTTCCTCGAGCGTGCCGATGCCGCCGGGCAGGACGATCAGGCCGTCGGCCTCGTCGAGCAGCGCCTGTTTCCGCTGGTGCATGTTGTCGGTGTAGCGATTCTCGATGCCGTCGAGCACGCCTTCAAGGTCTCGCAGGAAATGCGGCATGACGCCGAGCACCTTGCCGCCATTGTCACGGGCGGCGGTGGCGACCTTGCCCATCAGGCCGACGTTTCCACCGCCATAGACGGTGCGCCAGCCGCGTTTGGCGATGGCAATGCCGAGACGGTGGGCGAGATCGGGATAACGGGGATCGGCCCCGTTTGCGGACCCGCAATAAACGGTAACGGACGTAATTCCAGACATCTTCTTCCTCGTGTTGGGCGACATAGATGCTCCGGTTTGCGGGGGACGCAAAGCCGCCGCGCCAACGAGGTTTCGCGACAGAACGATATTTCGCGTTGAGGCTCTTGGGGAAACTCTAGCGTTTCGGCCGCATGCGACCTAAATACCCACGCATGGCCATGCATCCCAAAGCCGCTGCAACCGATGTCGACGCGATCGAGACCGGGAAGGCAGGGATAGGCATCTCGCTGGTGCGGATCGGCCAGATCCTTGCCCGGCCGGAGCTGGCCAAGTGGCGCCCGCTGATGGTGCTGGCGCTTCTCCTGACCCTCGCCTCCAAGGTCTTCTCGGTCTACGCGCCAGTCTATTTCGGCGACGCCATCAACGTGCTGAGCGGGCCGAACGCCACGCTCGCGGCCGTGATGCTGCTGCTCGGCTGGTGGACGCTGGCGCGGATCATGGGCTCGAACCTGCCTTACGTGCGCGATGCTTTGTTTGCGCCGGTGAGCCAGGACGCGCAGCGCCTGATCGCCGTCGGCGCCTATGGGCACGCGCAAGGGCTGTCGCTGGCCTTCCACCAGACCCGCCGCACCGGTGCGCTTAACCGTGTCATCGATCGGGGTGTTGCGGCGCTCGACTACCTGGTCCGCTTTCTCGCGTTCAACATCGGGCCGACCCTGATCGAACTGGCGCTCGCCGCCTGGGTGCTGGCGACGCGCTACAGTCCGTGGTCGGCGCTGCTCGCTGTCGTGGTGGTGGTTCTCTACGCTGTGTTCACTGGTCTGCTGACGAGCTGGCGTACGGAACAGCGCCGCAAGCTCAACCTTGCCGACACGGAGCTGCGCGCGGTGGCGGTCGACTCGCTCACCAACTTCGAGACGGTGAAAGCCTTTGCCGCCGAGGAGCGCGAGACGATGCGCTACGACGGCGCGATGAAAACTTACAACAAGGCCATGGTCGACGTGTCGCGTTCACTGGCGTTGCTGAACGCCGGGCAGGACATCATCATGGCGCTGGGCCTCACAGGTGTTGCGGCGCTGACCGCGATGGCGACGTTCGATGGCCGGATACAGCCGGGCGATATGGCCGCTGTCATTCTGATCATGGGCAATCTCTATCGGCCGTTGTCGGTCCTCGGCTGGGCGTTCCGTGAGATCAACCAGGGCGCGGTCGACCTCGAAAAGCTCTATGGCCTGCTCAACATGAAGGCCGAGGTGGCGGATAAGCTGGACGCGAAGCCGCTGCAGGTGAAGGGTGGCGCGGTGCGGTTCGAGGACGTGTCCTTCACCCACGATGCCCGTTCGGCGGGCTTGTCGCATGTGTCGTTCGATGTGCCGGCGGGATCGAAGCTCGCCATCGTCGGGCCGTCGGGCTCGGGCAAGTCGACATTGCTGAAGCTGCTGTTCCGTTTCTACGACACGGGCGGCGGGCGTGTGCGCGTCGACGGGCAGGACGTGCGCGATCTCAAGCAAGCCAGCCTGCGCGACGCCATAGGCCTCGTGCCGCAGGAGGTGGTGCTGTTCAATTCGTCGATGAAGGACAATCTTCTGTACGGCCGCCCGGATGCGAGCGACGAGGATCTGCGCGAGGCGGCGAGGCGTGCGCAGCTTGCCGATTTCATCGACCGGTTGCCCAAGGGTTGGGAAACGCGTGTCGGAGAACGCGGCGTAAAACTCTCAGGCGGCGAACGCCAGCGCGTCGGCATCGCCCGCGCCATCCTGAAAAATCCGGCCATTCTTGTGCTCGATGAGGCAACCTCGGCGCTCGACAGCGCGACGGAGGCTGATGTGCAGGGCGCGCTCGAGGAAGCCGCCAAAGGCCGCACCACGCTGATGGTGGCGCACAGGCTTTCGACGGTAGCCGGCGCCGACGAGATCATCGTTCTCGACGAGGGCAAGATCTCGGAACGCGGCACGCATGCGGAACTGCTGGCCAAGGGCGGGCTCTATGCCGACCTTTGGGCCCGCCAGTCGCGCACGTACGAGGACGCAGCAGCAACGGAACGAGTGGCTTGAGGGCTATTGCGCGGCGCCGGGTACTGGAATGAAGCCAGACGGGCCCACGCCGGATTCCTGATAGACGGCTTCGCCGGTCTTTCCGAATCCATAGTGGGGAGCGTTGGCGGGGACGATGAAATAGCTGCCTTCCGGGTAGAGCTTGCAGCCGTCGGGATCGAAGATTGCCCCGAATCCGTAGCAGACCTCGCCATCGACCACGGTTATCACACGCGGATCGGGATGGGTGTGCGGCGCTATCTTGCCGCCTTCGGTTATATGGACGCGGATCGTGTAGGGCGCGGCGGCATTCGTACTGCCATCTAGTGTTGAGGAGAAGGCGCCGGTTCCAGCGCCCATTGACGTGAACTTCACGCCATCAATCCAGACGTTGGACGGCTCGGGCGTATGCGCGCATGCGGCGGTCGCAATAGCCGTCGCCAGAAACAGGAATGTACGCCGCATGGAATCTCCCGGTCAGCGGAAACGCTACTCCGGACGGCTGCGAGCGGCCAGACCGTTCAATTCAATTGACCGGACCGCCCGAGAAATGCGACTCGAGTCTGCGGCCCTGGGGAATGCATGCGCTCGTTCGTTTTTTCTGTCGGCTTCTGGTGGATTTCGATCCTTTACGTGCTGCTGGCCGCCGTGCTGGCGCTGACACCGGGCCACAAGGGCGTTCGCTGGGCGGTGCGGCGCTATTCGAAGCGCATGGTTCAGCTCATGAAGTTGTGCGGCATCAAGCCGGAAGCGCGGGGCAGGGAACGCCTGCCGCCGCCGCCCTTCATCGTCGCGCCCAAGCATTCGAGCTATGGCGATGGCTTTATGATGTACGTGCAGTTCGATGACGTCGCCTTTGTCACCGGCGACCATCTCGAACGCTTTCCGCTCGTGCCCAAGGTTCTGGAGAAACTCGGCGCCATCGTCATCGACAATTGCGGCGGCCCGGAAGCGCGCCGGGATCTCGCCGCAAGCTTCGCAAAGGCGGCCGAGGACAAGCGCATCGTGCTGATCTATCCCGAAGGGCATCTGGCGAAGGTGGGCGAGCACCTCCGCTTTCGCGCCGGCGTCTGGCACATGCAGCAGGCTTCGGGATGGCCGGTGGTGCCGGTCGCGACCAGCCTGGGCCTGCGCTGGCAGCAGGAGGATTTCAGGAAGTTCCCCGGCCCGGCGGTGATCGAGTTCCTTGACCCGATCATGCCCGGCCTCGGCAAGGACGAGTTCCTGGCGCAGATCGGCGAGGCGATCATGACCAACACCGACCGCCTGATCGAGGAAGGCCGCGCGTGGGACAAGGTCAATGGCGTCGAACGCCCCGCGCCAAAGCCTTCTGTTGCGCAAGCGGACCCGGTTGCGTAGCAGGGTGCTTCGCAGTCCAGATCAAGTGGAAGGCCACGCCATGACCACGGCACACGATTTTTCCTTCACTACCATCGACGGCAAGCCGCTACCGCTCAGCCAGTTCAAGGGCCACCCGGTTCTGGTTGTGAATGTCGCCTCAAAGTGCGGGCTGACGCCGCAGTATGAGGGGTTGGTGAAGCTGTATCACGACAGGAAGGACAAGGGTCTCGCCGTGCTGGGCGTGCCGTCGAACCAGTTCATGGGCCAGGAGCCGGGCACGAACGAAGAGATCGCCACGTTCTGCTCGACCACCTTCGGCGTCGACTTCCCGCTGACCGCGAAGACGGATGTGAAGGGCGATACCGCGCATCCGTTCTACAAGTGGATGCTTGGCGAACTTGGCGCGCCGGCCGACCCTGCCTGGAATTTCCACAAGCTGCTCATCGGCAAGGATGGCAAGGCGCTCAAGGCCTTCGACCCGCGCACCGAGCCGCTCGCTCCAGAAATCACCAGCGCCATCGATGCGGCGCTGTAGGAGCGCCCGACATGACCACCGCATATGATTTCGACTTCACGGCCATCGATGGCTCGCCGTTGCCGCTGAAGAAGTTCGAAGGGCAGGCGATGATGGTGGTGAACGTCGCCTCCAAGTGCGGGTTTACGCCGCAATACGAGGGGCTGCAGAAGATCTACGCGCAGTACCGCGACCGCGGCTTCACGCTGATCGGTGTGCCGTCGAACCAGTTTCTCTGGCAGGAGCCGGCGAAGGAACTCGAGATCGCCGCGTTCTGCCGCGTGAATTACTCCGTGACGTTTCCAATGACGGAGAAGACGCACGTGAAGGGCAGCAAGGCGCACCCTTTCTACAAATGGATGCGCGAGCAACTCGGCCGGTCGGCGCATCCGGCTTGGAATTTCCACAAGCTGCTCGTCGGCAAGCAGGGTCAGCCGCTGATGGCTTTCAAGTCGGGTGTGGAGCCTGAATCGTCAGTCATCCGCCACGCGATCGAGGCTGCACTCTAGGGAAGAGGCGATGGACCCGCTGACGCAACTCGGCCTGCTGGCGACGATCGCCGCGACCTATTCCGGCTTCATTGCCGTGTTCATCGCCTTCACCAAGGATGGCCGCTTCGAATCCACCGACGGGCATTTCGTGCAGGCCATGGTGCTGGGCACGATCGGCGTGATGGTCATGGCGCTGACGCCGCCCGTGCTTTCCATGATGATGCCCCTGCCGCGCATGTGGTTTGCTGTGACAGTCTTCGCCATCGTCGGCGGTATACCCTCGATGATCTACCAGGCTTGGCAGCAGTCGAAGCTCTCGAAGGAGGAGACAGCGTTGATGGGCTGGCATGCGCCCGGCTGGGCGCTCGGCTTCCTCGCGCTCGCAGCCTTTGTCGCGGCCTTCTTCTTCCCGGACATCCGGGCTGGACTCTACGTCGCCGGCGTAACCCTGATGCTCACGGTCTCGATCTGGTGCTTCATCGCCGTGGTGTTCCGGCGATTCTTCTAGTGATCAGACGTCCGGCTTTTCAAGCGGCGCATCCTTGGCGTGCATCCACTTCAGCAGCGGCTTTAGCGGCAGCACCCAGGCAAGCCCGGCCAGGGGGAAGTAGATCAGTTTCCACGCCCAGTGCTCATAGGCGATCCGATCGCCCACTACCGCCGCAACGGCGATGTAGGCGATCAGCCAGACGAGAAGGATTATTGCGCCGATCGGCTTGCGCATGGCTGGCTCCGGGACACGGGCTGCGGCGTCCAAGCCGCTGGCTTTCCGCTCTCACAGATCAGATAAGGGCGCAATGAGCGAAGCTGTCGCCCTCTCAGTCAATCCGCTGGTTCCAGCCAAGGGCGTAGCATTGGTGCGGGCTTGGCTGCTGGTGATTGCTGTCATGGTCTACGCCATGATCCTGGTGGGCGGGGCGACACGGCTCACCGACAGCGGCCTGTCGATCACGGAATGGAAGCCGCTACTCGGCGCCTTCCCGCCGATGAACGAGGTCGACTGGGCCGAAGCCTTCGCCAAATACCAGTCGATGACGGCGCAGTACCACCAGCTCAACCCCAACATGGACCTCGGCGGGTTCAAGGGAATCTACTGGTGGGAGTGGAGCCATCGCGAGCTTGGCCGCATTATCGGCGTGGTGTTCGCGCTGCCGCTGTTGTTTTTCTTCTTCACTGGTCGCACGACGCGCAAGCTGCTGCCGCACCTGCTGATCCTGTTTGCGCTCGGCGGGCTACAGGGCCTGATCGGATGGTGGATGGTGTCGTCAGGCGTCAACTCCGAGCTCACCTCGGTCGCGCCCTACAGGCTGATGACGCACTTCTGCCTCGCACTCCTCATCATCGCTTACTGCTTCTGGCTATGGCTCGAACTCGGGGCAGTGCGTGGGGATCTGCCGAAGGTCGCCTCATCCTGGGCCAATGCGCTGATCTGGATCGCCGGCATCCAGATGGCGCTCGGCGCGCTGGTCGCCGGGCTGGATGCGGGCAGGGGCTTTACCGACTGGCCCCTGATGTCGGGCGAAATTGTACCGAGTACGATGTGGGCGCTCGATCCATTCTGGAAAAACCTCTTCGAGAACGAGGCCACGACGCAGTTCCTGCACCGCGTCACCGCCTACCTGCTGTTCGCGCTCTCGCTCTGGACCGCGTGGAAATTCCGCAAGGATGGCGCGATGAACTTCCCGCTGTTCGCAGGGCTGGTAAGCGCACAGGCGCTGCTGGGCATCGTCACTCTGGTGAATGCGGCGCCGCTCAACCTGTCGCTGATGCACCAGGCGCTCGGCACGGTCGTGCTGTTGGCGGCCACACGGCTGGTGTGGATGACGCGGGTGCCAGCCCGTGCTGCCTAACCGGTCCATGCCGGCGAGCACTGTCATCCCGCAGCTTCCCTACGCGGCGGTTGTCCCGGCCTCGGATTGGCTGCACGGCGCTTTCGGTTTCACCGTCCGCCTGCGCATAGGTGACCACCGCATCCAGATGAATGTCGGGGACGGCGCCGTCGTTCTCACGCAACAGGGCGAGCAACCATCGCGCTGTTCTGTGATGGTGCGTGTCGTCGACGTCGACGCGCATCACGCGAAGGCTGCGGCGTTCGGCGCGCAGATCGCATCCGCCCCCCAGAGCTTTCCCTATGGCGAGCGCCAGTACACGGCGATCGACCGCGGCGGCCATGTCTGGACGTTTTCGCAGTCCGTCGCCGATGTCGCACCGGAGGACTGGGGCGGAACCAGTGGCCGGCTTTAGGGCGCAGCCGGTCGCGTGGGTGGGGCGCCTTGCTGCGGCTGTCCGATCGGCGGCGGCTCCGACGGACGCGGCTGGCGCGGCAGCATCGTCGGGTGGTTCGCCGCCAGCATTGCGAAGCCGGCGAGGATCGCCGAGTTGCGCTTCATGTCTTCGGGCTGCAGCGCCTCATAGAAATCCATGTTGGTGTGGTGCGTCTTCGGTTCGTACTCCAGTGTGTCCTGGATGAACTGGAAGCCGGGCAGGCCGGCATTGTCGAACGAGACGTGGTCGGTCGATCCGGTGCGGCGCGAGCTCACATGCGTCATGCCGAGGTCGCGGAACGGTTCGATCCACTGGCGGAAGATCGGCGTGATCGCGCCATTGCCCTGCGCATGGATGCCGCGGATCGAGCCCGCGCCATTGTCCAGGTTGAAGTAGCCCTGGAAGCGGCCGTGGTCGCGTTTCACGGGGACCAGCTCCCCGCGGGCGTTGGCGCGCGTCGGCACGCCGCGCACGCCGCCGAAATGATCGGCGACGTAAAGGCGCGATCCGATCAGCCCCTGTTCCTCGCCATTCCACAGGCAGACGCGCACGGTGCGCTTCAGCGGCGTTTTCGTCGCCTTGAGGATGCGCATCGCTTCGAGGGCGATCGAGCAGGCGCCGCCATTGTCGGTAGCGCCGGTGGCGGAGTGGAAGGAGTCGAAATGGCCGCCGATGATGACGATTTCTTCGGGGCGTTCGCTACCGCGGATCTCGCCGACGACGTTGAACATCTCCGGCTTGTCGAACCAGTCGTTGCGGATGTCGGCTTCGATGGTGACATTCTGGCCCTGCTGAACGGATCGCGCGATGCGCCCGTAGTGCTCCGCCTCGACCGCGATGCGCGGGATCTGGCGATCGGGCGCATCGGTACGCGATCCGCCGAGAATGTTGACGACGCCATGGCCCTTGTTGGTGGAGAGGATGCCGAGCGCGCCTTCGCTTCGGAAGAATTCGTTGCGGTTGTACGGTGGCGTGCGGTTGTTGTTCGCTGGCTGGGGCGGACGAGGCGGTTGTGGTCCGCCGGGTGTCGCTCCCTGTTCGGGAGGCCGCGCCGGCGTCTCGAGCCCGTCGAGCTGTTCGCGCGTGTATCGCTTCGCGACGGGATCCCACTGGGCCTTCATCTCGATCGGCGCCTGGCCCAGCACCCACTTGCCGCGCAGCTTGCCCGACCAGCTCGCCTTGAGGTCTTTCTCCTCTGTCTCGGTCACCAGCACGCACTCGCCGCGGATGAGACCGTTGGTGCCCGGCGTCCAGGCGATCGACATGCCGTTGATGGGGAAGGCGTTCGGCGCGACGGCGTGGAAGTAGAATTTCGAATTCTGCCAGCCGCGGGGGAAGCCATTGTTGGTTCCGGTCGGGTCTTCGGGCCAAGCCTCAAGCCCCGCGCCCGTAAGACCCCATTTCTTCATCTGCGAGACGACCCAGTCGCCCGACTTGCGGATGCCCGGCGAGCCGGAGAGGCGGGGACCGAGCACGTCCATCATGTAGCTGGCGGTCTTCATGACCTGGGAGGTCTTCTCCCCCAGCGCCTCGGCGCGCAGCTTGCCGATGGCGTCGTAGTTGATGCTGGCCTGGCCCCAGGATTGGCCGAAAGCCCGTCCGCCGACCAGGGCAGGGGTGATCGCCCCGGCTGCGGCCGTCGTGAGGAAGCTTCTGCGGTTCATGGTTCCCCTCCCAGTAAGTCCGATGTCCGGGACTATAGCCGGAGGGTTGGCCCCGTCGATTCCGCTCGCCCGGCGGGGCGTTCAACATGCCGGGAAGGGAAGGCTATAGCCCCCGCCAATCCATGAGAGAGGCCGGCTGATAGGGTCGGCGCCCGGCCCGTGCTAACCATGGGACATGTCGATCACGGATCTCACAGCGGTGCTTGCCGTCCTGCTGACCGGCGGCGTCCTCCTGTTTGTTCTTGGAATTTTGGCGCGGGCCAGCCGGCGACGGGCCGGGGCTTCGGGCGGTTCCGACGGGTCCGTCTTCGCGATCACCACTCTGGCCGGGGATGGCGGCGGCCACTGCAGCTCCGGGGACGGCGGCGGGGGCTGTGATGGCGGGGGCGGCAGCTAGTCCACAAGTTGCTGTTTTTGGGGGTATTCCGGCCGGAGGGGGCCGGTGCGGCGTTTATGTTGACAACCCCCCGGCCCGGCTATACCTGCACGCGTTCGAAATTCAGAACTAAAACCCTGTCTGAGAAAGGCTCCGCGAGGGAGCAATGCAAACCGTTTCCGTAAAACCGGCCGATGTCGTGAACAAGTGGGTGATCATTGACGCCGAAGGCGTCGTGGTCGGCCGTCTCGCCTCCTACGTGGCCAAGCGTCTCCGCGGCAAACACCGCGCCGACTTCACTCCGCACGTCGACACGGGCGATCACGTCGTGATCATCAACGCCGCCAAGGTCGCGATGACCGGTCGCAAGATGACCCGCAAGCTCTATCACCGCCACACCGGTCACCCGGGCGGGATCAAGACGACCACGCCAGCGAAGATCCTCGCCAGCCGATTCCCGGAGCGCGTGCTCGAACTGGCCATCAAGCGCATGCTGCCGGGCGAGAGCCCGCTGGCGCGCGACCAGTACGCCAAGCTCCGCGTCTATGGCGGCGCGGATCATCCGCATGGCGCGCAGAACCCGGAAGTCGTGGACTTCAAGAAAATGAACTCCAAGAACGTGAAAGTCGCCTGATCATGGCTGAAGCCGTCGAGTCTCTTGGCAACCTGAAAGACCTGAACGTCCAGGCTGCTGCTCCGCAGGCCCCGGTCACCCCGAAGATCGACAAGCTGGGCCGCGCCTACGCCACCGGCCGGCGCAAGACCGCCACCGCGCGCGTCTGGATCAAGCGCGGCACCGGCAAGATCACCATCAACGGCAAGGACCAGGAAGCGTACTTCGCACGCCCCGTTCTGCGCATGATGATCAAGCAGCCTCTGGAAGCCGCCAAGCGCGAAACCGAAATCGACGTCGAGTGCACGGTTGCCGGCTCGGGCCTCTCTGGTCAGGCCGGCGCTGTCCGTCACGGCATCGCCCGCGCGCTCGTCAACTTCGAGCCGGAGCTTCGCATTGCGATGCGTCCGAACAAGTTCCTCACGCGCGACCCGCGCGCCGTCGAGCGTAAAAAGTACGGCCGTGCGAAGGCCCGACGCTCGTTCCAGTTCTCGAAGCGCTAGTTCGCCTCGGATACGTGTTTCGAGGGGCGCTTCGGTCAACCGAAGCGCCCTTTTTCTTTGGTCCCAACGCATTCAGGGCCTGAACCATGACCGCGAAAGTCTTTATCGACGGCGAGGCCGGCACCACCGGGCTGCAGATCCGCCAGCGCCTTGCGATGCGCCGCGACCTGCAGGTGATTTCGATCGATCCGGACAAGCGGAAGGACCCTGCCGCGCGCGCCGAGATGCTGAACTCGGCCGACGCGGTCGTGCTGTGCCTGCCGGACGATGCGGCGCGCGAGGCGGTCGGGTTGGTGACGAACAATTCGACCAGGATCATCGACGCTTCGACCGCGCATCGTGTCGATCCGCACTGGGTCTATGGCTTCCCGGAGATGGTGGACGGCCATCGCGTGTCGATCGAGCGTTCGACGCGCATCTCGAACCCTGGCTGCTATCCCACCGGCTTCATCGGGCTCGTAGCGCCGCTCGTGGCGGGCGGGCTGATTCCGAAGGACTTCCCGCTCACCGTCAACGCAGTCTCCGGCTACAGCGGCGGCGGCAAGGGGCTGATCGAGGAATTCCAGGGCCAGCCGCCCGAGGACACCAACGATGCCTTCCGCACCTACGGTCTCTCGTTGGCGCACAAGCACGTGCCGGAGATGACGAAGCATGCCGGCCTCGCGCACGCGCCTGTCTTCGCACCGGCGGTCGGCCGCTATGCGCAGGGCATGATCGTCGAAGTGCCGCTGCAGCTCTGGGCGCTGCCCGGAACGCCGTCGCCGAAACAGCTGCGCGAGGCGCTGGCGGATTTCTACCAGGGCGAAAAATTCGTGTCGGTGGCGGGTGAAGCCGAAACGTCTTCACTCCAGAGGACACGCGCCGGCGCGGGCGGGTATGTCGAGGCGCTCGATCCCGAGGCGCTGAACAACACCAACAAGATGAAGCTCTACGTCTTCGGCAACGAAGCGGCTGGGCAGGTGCGGCTGATGGCGGTGCTCGACAATCTCGGCAAGGGCGCGAGCGGGGCCGCGGTGCAAAACCTCAACCTGGCGCTGGGGCTGGATGAGGGCGCGGGGCTCTAACCCTGGGGAGCGCCGGGCGCCTGCCCGGCAAAGCGCTCCCAAATCCACGATCGTTGCTGTTCCAGCAAAGAGCCGGGCAGGCGCCCGGCGCTCCCCTTTAGCTACGTTTCGCGCGGATGCTTTCCAGCGTTTCGCGGACATAGCTTCCCGGCGCCGGTTGCGCCTTCACCAGGCGCGCCGGTGGCGGCACTTCGTCTCCGGCGTTGGCTTTGAGCCAGTCGGCCCAGAGGGGCCACCAGGAGCCAGGGTGTTCGGTGGCGTAGGCGAGCCAGTTGTCGGAGGAAGGCGGGTGGTTCGCGCCGGTCCAGTAGCGGTATTTCTTCGAGGCGGGCGGGTTCACGACGCCGGCGATGTGGCCTGAGTCCGCAAGCAGGAAGGTGACGTCGCCGCCGAAGAGCTGCACGCCTTTGTAGACGGAAGCGAAGGGCGAGATGTGGTCCTTGCGCGCGGCGTGGATGAAGACGGGCGCGGTGATCTTCTTGAGGTCGATTGGCTTGCCTTCGACGACGAAACTGCCCTTGGCGAGCGAGTTCTCGAGGTAGAGGCGGCGCAGGCTCGCCACGTGCAGCGGGCCGGGCAGGTTGGTCTGGTCGGAGTTCCAGTACAGCAGGTCGAAGGCCTTGGCTTCCTGGCCGAGCAGGTAGCGCTCCTCGACATAGCGCCAGATCAGGTCTTCCGGGCGCAGCAGGTTGAAGGCGTCGCGCATGGCTTCGCCGGGCATGACGCCGCCATTGTCGGTGATCATCTGCTCGATGCCGCCAATGGAATGGTCGTCAATGAACAGGCCAAGATCGCCGGGTTCGGAGAAGTCGGTCTGGGCGGCAAGGAGCGAGAGCGAGCCGAGGCGCTTGTCTTTGTCTTCCGCAAGGCGCGCGGCGAGGATCGAGGCAAGGGCGCCGCCGACGCAGTAGCCTGCGGCGTTCACCGGAGCTTCGTGCTCCTTGTAGACCCAGTCGAGCGCGGCGCGGCCTCCGAGCGCGAGATAGTCGTCCCACGAGAAGTCCTTGATCTCGGTATCGGCTGAACGCCACGAGACCATGTAGACGGTGAAGCCCTGGTCGCGCAGCCATGCCACGAGCGAGTTCTTCGGCGTGAGGTCGAGCACGTAGTACTTGTTGATCCACGGCGGAAAGATCAGGACGGGGCTCTCGCGCACCGTGTCGGTGGTCGGGTGGTAGCGGATCAGTTCGATCAGCGGGTTCTTCAGCACGACTTCACCCGGCGTCGCGGCGAGCGACTTGCCGAGTTCGAACGCGTCGGGATCGGACTGCGTGACGGAGAGGCGGCCGCGGCCGGCGTCGAAATCGTCCTGAAGCTGCGAGAAGCCCTTGCGGATCGACTCGCCATCCGAGTCGAACAGCGCCTTCAGCGCCTTGGGATTCCCCATCAGCATGTTGGACGGCGCCATTGCCGCCGAGGCCTGGCGGATGAAGAAGGCGGCGCGGCGCTTTTCTGTCTCGCTGAGGCCGGGCGCGTTCCAGGCGAGGTTCTCGGCCCAGGCGGACTGCGCGAGATAGATGCGGCGAACGAAATCGAAGAACGGATTCTCGCGCCATGACGGATCGGAGAAGCGATTGTCGGCGTCGGCATCCGCCGAGGGCATGCCGGCGGACATTTCCTGCAGCGCGCTGGTCTGGCGACCGAAGAGATCGAGCTGGGCGTCCGAGAAGGCTTCCGGCTTTTTCGCATAGGCTTCGGTGAGCGACTTGAACGCGGCGGCGGCGGCTTCGAGTTCGAGCTTCCGGGGCGCGGCCGTGCCGGCGAGCTTGGTTATGTCAGAAAGTTCACGCGAGAGGTCGGCGATGCGCTGGCCAAGGCGCTGGAAACTGACATCGCCAAGCCCGGGTCCAAATTCGGGGCCGTCGCCGTGCCCGGCGCCGTTCTTCCCGTTTTCCGGAGGTTTTCCCCCGTTCTCGCCCATCGTATTCGCCACCTTCATGCGGGCGCGGGTGAATCTCCCGCTCGCCAAACCGCACGACAGTCACTAGGTAGATACGCCAGACAGCGCAATCGCGGGACCGCCTAAGGTCCGCTGACACGAGAGTTTAGCATGGGCCGCGGGCCTGCCATCGCCGTTGCCGCATTCGCGGGCGCCGCCCTTCTGGGCGGCTGCGCGGACCTCATGCAGCGCTCGACGATCGCCCCCGAATGGTTCCAGGCCAAGGCCGTGGAAGTGAAGGGCGAGGGCTATCCCGAGCTGAAGGACATTCCCACCGCCAAGGGCATCAAGGGCACGCAGGCGGAGTGGGAAACCGAAGCCGCCAGCCTGCGCACCGACGCGGCCGAACTGGACGCGAAGACCGGCCAGGGCGGGGCATTCCCGACCGACGAGGAGCTCCGAGCTAGGGCTGCGCAGCTGCGCGCAAGACTGGGACAAGAAGAGGCTGCACCCGAAAGCGTTCAGCCTGCGCCGGTTCCCTAATCCGGCCTCTTTCCTGGTGAAATTTACCCCATAGCGGCCGTCGCGATACGGCTTTACAGAATCCTTTACCCCTCCCGGGCGAGACCCGGCTGGGCCCGGCACAGGTGAGACCCATGCGGTTGGAGTTCCACAAGATAAGGCGGCTTCCGCCCTACGTTTTCGAACAGGTGAACGTCACCAAGGCAGGCCTGCGCGCAGGCGGGGCCGACGTCATCGATCTCGGCATGGGCAATCCGGACCTGCCGACGCCGCCGCACATCGTCGAGAAGCTGTGCGAGACGGCGCGCAAACCCGACGTGCACGGCTATAGCGCGTCGCGCGGGATCATGGGGCTGAGGCGGGCGCTGTCGGCGTATTACGACCGGCGCTTTGGCGTGAAGCTCGATCCGAATAAGGAAGTCGTCGTCACGCTGGGCTCGAAGGAAGGCTTCGCCAACCTCGCGCAGGCGATCTCGGCGCCGGGCGACACCGTCATCGTGCCGAACCCGTCCTATCCGCTGCACTCCTTCGGCTTCATCATGGCGGGGGCGAGCATCCGCTCCGTCCAGGCGCATTCGCCGGAAGAGTATCTCTCCAACCTCGGCCGCGCCGTGCGCCATTCCATTCCGGCGCCGACGGCGATGGTGGTGTGCTATCCGGCCAACCCGACCGCGCAGGTAGTCGAGCTCGACTTCTACAAGGAGGTCATCAAGTTCGCGAAGAAGCACGAGATCTTCGTGCTGTCGGATCTCGCCTACACCGAAATCTATTTCGACAAGCCACCGCCATCGATCCTGCAGGTCGAGGGTGCGAAGGATATCGCGGTCGAAGTGACGTCGATGTCGAAGACCTATGCGATGGCGGGATGGCGGGTCGGCTTTGCGGCCGGCAATGAGCGGCTGATCGCGGCGCTGGCGCGGGTGAAGTCGTATCTCGACTATGGCGCGTTCACGCCCGTGCAGGTCGCGGCGGCTGCGGCGCTCAACGGCCCGCAGGACTGCGTCGACGAGATGCGGGAGATCTACCGCTCGCGGCGCGATGCGATGGTGGAAAGCTTCTCGCGCGCTGGGTGGGAGATTCCCAGCCCGGGCGCTTCCATGTTCGCCTGGGCGCCGATACCGGAGCCGTTCCGCGAGGCGGGGTCGCTCGAGTTCTCGCTGCGGCTGATCAAGGAAGCGCATGTCGCGGTGGCGCCGGGCGCTGGCTTTGGCGAGCACGGCGACGGGCATGTGCGCCTCGCGCTCGTCGAGAACGAGCAGCGTATCCGGCAGGCGGCGCGCAACGTTCGGAAATTCCTCGAGGCCAACGGCGTCAAGGTGAAGCCGGAGAAAGAGCCGAAGCCGAAGGCCGAGGCAGAACCGCCGCGCAAAAAGGTTGCGGGATGACAGCGCCAAAGGGGAGCAAGACGCTGAGGCTCGGCGTGGCCGGCCTCGGGACGGTCGGGGGCGGCCTGCTGAAGCTTATCGCGCGTCAGGACGAGCTGCGCCTTCCGGGCAGGCTGGTCGTGACGGCGGTGTCGGCGCGCAACAAGAGTCGCAATCGTGGTGTCGATATTTCCAAGCTTCGCTGGGTGGATGATCCGGTCGAGCTGGCGACGGCGGACGATGTCGATGTTGTGGTCGAGCTGATCGGCGGATCGGATGGGCCGGCCAAGCTGACTGTCGAAGCCGCGCTGAAAGCCGGCAAGCCGGTGATCACCGCCAACAAGGCGCTGATCGCTGAGCACGGCATCGAGATGGCCGAACTGGCCGAGAAGCACAACGCACACCTGTTGTTCGAAGCGGCGGTGGCGGGCGCGATCCCAATCGTGCGAGCGATCCGAAATTCGCTGTCGGGCGTGGTGGTACAGCGTGTTTCGGGCATCCTCAACGGGACATGCAACTACATCCTCTCCGAGATGCTGCGCACGGGCGCGGCTTACGAGAGTGTGCTCGCGGAAGCGCAGCGGTTGGGTTACGCCGAGAGCGATCCCTATCTCGACGTGTCGGGCATGGATGCGGCGCACAAGGTGCTGATCCTTGCGTCCATCGCGTTCGGTGCGCGGCCGGATTTCAGCCAGGTGCAGGTTGAAGGCGTCGACCAGATCGAGGCGATGGACATCTCGCTGGCCAACAAGTTCGACTATCGCATCAAGCTGGTGGCGGAGGCCTTCCGCGCGAAAGATGGCGTGCGCTGCCGCGTCGCGCCGGTGCTGGTGCAGAAAGAACATCCGCTGGCGCAGGTGAATGGCCCACTCAATGCCGTGGTCGTCGAGGGCGAGCCGGTTGGGCGCCTAACCTTCACGGGTCCCGGCGCTGGCGCTGGCCCTACCGCCGCCGCAGTGATGGGCGACCTTGCGCGCCTGTTCGAAGGCCCTGCCACGCCGCCGCTCGGCAAGCCCGCGAAGGAACTCGCGGCGCTGATTACGGCGGCAAAAGGCACGGCTGACCAAGGCTCGTTCTTCATCGGCGCCAAGCTGGCCGACAAGCCCGGCGTGTTCGCCGCGCTGACGGAAGAACTCGCCGAAGCCGGCGTCTCGATCGACAAGCTGATCCAGGAGTCGGCAGGCGACACTGGCGCTGCGCCGGTAGCGATCATGACCCATCCATGCCCGCGCGCATCGGTGGAGAAGGCGCTGGCGAAAGTGGCCGAGCTGAAGATCACCGCCGATACGCCGCGCCTGCTGCGCATCGAGACGCGGGCCTAAGGGGGTAAGTGCAACCATGGCTCGGCTGATTCAATCAATCCGGAATGCAGCAGTCCTGATCGCTGTGGTGGCGGGTCTCACGGCTTGCGGCCCAACCACGCCGCCCACTGCAGAGGCCGCATTGGCGCCGGAAGACAAGGTGGTCGTGCTGACGGTCACGGGCGCGATCGGCAATTCAAACCGGGGACCGCTGGACGAGAACCGGGATGCCTTCCTTGGCCACAGGGGCATCAAGTTCGATCGCGCGTACGAGTTCACGCGTGCGAGTCTCGCCGCGCTCGGCGAACACGAATTGAAAGTGCAGCGCTCCAACTGGCCGGCGCCGGTAGTTGTTCGCGGACCGATCTTCAGGGATGTGCTGGCGGCGGTGAAGGCTGAAGGCAACACGGTGGCCCTGCAGGCGCTCGACGGTTACACGGCGAAATTCCCGGTCGCGGCGCTGCAGGACGACGCAGTCATTCTCGCCATCGAAGCGGACGGCGCACCGCTGTCGATTGGCGGCCGTGGACCGACCTGGCTGGTCTTTCCGACTGGCGTCGTTCCCGGGAGCGACGATGACGGCGATGGCGGCCTCGTGTGGTCGGCCTATTATCTGGAAGTCACGAAAGAGTAGCCAGGTCACCGCTGATGCGGATCGAGATACCGGCCTAGGCGTTGACTGCGCCTGGCAGCTTCACGGCCGATCCAGCCATCGCGCTCTTACGGTAAGCATCCAGGGTCAGCTCGGAATCGATGGCGTTTCGTATCGCCGCGATGGCGCCGGCGCGCAGGCGCCGCTTTGTCGTTGCGTGCGATGGCAGATGGATTTGCGTGAGAGACTGCGCGACGGCGGTCGCGGTGTTGTCCAGCTCAGCTGCCGGCACGATCCTGTCGAAGAAGCCGGCGCTTGCTGCTTCACGCGGCCTGAACATCTCGCCCATCGTGGCGGTACGGCTGAGATAGGCGGGCTGGAGACGTTGCCGCGCCAATTCAAGGGCGAAGCTCGGGACTGGAATGCCGATGGTCACTTCGTTGAGGCCGATCCGGTAGTCGCCTTCGGCGGCGATCCGTGCATCGGACGCCAGAAGCAGGAAGGCCCCCATCGGGTAGGCATGGCCGCGGCAGACGCCGACGACGGGCAGCGGGAAGGAGAGGATTTTCAACGCCAGCTCAGCGCCGGCTTTCACCATCGCCTGGCTTCTGGCCGCATCTCCGGCGGCGAATACCTTGAGATCGAAGCCCGCGGAGAAAATCTTCTCTCGGGCCGAGGAGAGTACAGTGACCGCGCCACCCTCCGCCGCCCGGTCGAAAGCGGCATGCAGGGCCTCCAGCATCTCGAGCGACATCACGTTGACCTTGCCGTCGTCCATGACGATGCGCGCGATCTTTCCATCGAGGCGATAGCTCACGGGATTCATCTGGCCGCCCTTTCCGAGGTTGACGGCAGAACGCTGATGGCGTGATGTAGACCAGTCAATATAATCGCTGGAAGATTTTCGAGACCCGCATGCCCGCAGCGCCGAAGCACAGACAGGCCATCGTCAATTCCTGCGTCACGCTGTTCAGGCGAAAGGGATATTCGGCGACGGGACTCAACGACATCGTCGAGGCGAGCGGGGCTCCGAAGGGGTCGCTCTATCATTATTTCCCCGACGGGAAGTCCTCGATCGCCGTGGCGGCCGTGGAAGAGGCCGGGCGGCGCGTGGCGGAGACAGTGCGCAAACTCTCGGCGGAGTGCGCAACCGCCGGCGACCTCGTGAAGGCGCATGCGAGGCTGATCGCGGGATGGATGAAGCAGTCAGGCTTCCGGGACGGATGCCCCATCACAACGGTGCTGCTGGAACTCGCGCCCGCCGACCGGGCCGTGACGGAAGCGGGGCGCAAGGCATATGCGGCGCGCACGGATGTGATGAAGCAGAAACTGGTGGCGGACGGCATTCCCGAGCGCAGGGCGGATCGTCTCGCCATCCTTTGTTCCGCCACGTTGCAGGGCGCGCTGATCCAGTCACGCGTCGAAAGAAGCGGCACGCCGATCGTCACCGCCGCCGATGAACTTGCGGACCTGCTGGCGTCAGCCTGAGGCGCTTCTGGTGTGGTCGGCCGCTCGATCGCGCCAGCGCGATGGTCGCCGTTCTGATGGATACCCGCGCCTGCCGTGGGGCTGAGCGGGATAGCCGTTCGCCTCACGCGGGTGTAGACCTATTTCCAGAGGTCAGCGCCGGAGACATTTCCCGACGGACCCACAAGGGGAGTGAAGCACATGAGACATCTCTGGATTGCGTCGGTCGTTCTTGCTGGTGTTGCCGTGGGCGGATGCCACAGCATGAACGCGCCGAAGATGCCGTCCTACGCCGCGACGCTTGCGCCGGAAGCAAGCGTTACATCGACGGGCAAGGGCGCAGGCACTTTCACCTACGATCCCGCGACGCACACGCTGACCTACAACGTCACCTATGAAGGCCTGACCGGGCCGGCGATGGCCGCGCACATCCACGGACCGGCCGATCCGGGCGCCAACGCCCCGCCGGTTGTGCCCTTCGCCAGCGCCGTCAGCCCGATCAGCGGCACGGCGACGCTGACCGACGCCCAGGCGGCCGACCTGGCGGCGGGCAAGTACTATGTGAACATCCACACGGCGGCGAACCGCGGCGGCGAAATCCGCGGCCAGATCACGCCGAAGTAGGGCAAACGCCTATTTTACTTGCGCTCAGGGCGGCCGCGTCTCGAAGCGCGGCCGCAAGAGTAGGGATATTCATGAAAGACCTCGAAGGGCGCGTGGCGTTGGTCACTGGCGGCGCGCGTGGCATTGGCGCGGCGACGGCGCGGGCGCTCGCCGGGGCCGGCGCCAAAGTGGTCGTCAGCGACATCGGCGACGGAACGGAGACAGCCTCCGCCATCGGCGGCGCCTATGTGAAGCACGATGTGACCAGCGAGGACGAGTGGATCGCGGCGGTGACGTTCGCGAAGAAAGCATTCGGTGGGCTCGACATCCTGGTCAACAATGCCGGGATCTTCTGGCTGAGGCCGATCGTGAAGACGTCGCTGGAGGATTTCCGGCGCATGCAGCAGGTGAATGTCGAAGGCGTGTTCCTCGGCATCAAGCACAGTATTCCGGCCATCGCCGAGCGCGCGCAGAAATGGGACGGCGGCGGGTCGATCATAAATATATCGTCCGTCGCTGGCCTCGTCGGCTCGCCGCTGACATTCGCCTACAACGCCTCGAAAGGCGCGGTGCGGCTGATGACCAAGGCGGCGGCGATGGAATGCGCGCAGGGCGGCATGAAGATCCGCGTCAATTCCGTTCATCCTGGTGTCATCGACACGCCGATGATGGAGCAAGCGGTGTTTTCAACGTCGGAGCGTACCGGCGAAGGCATCGACACTGCGCGTGAACGCTTCGCCAAGCGCCATCCGCTCGGCCGCCTGGGCCGCGACACCGACATTGCGAGCGCGGTGCTGTTCCTGGCCTCCGATGCCGCCGGCTTCATGACGGGGTCGGAAGTGGTGGTCGATGGCGGTATGACGGCAAGCTAGGCGCGCCCCGTTTTCATGTCGCGCACTGCTTCGCAGTGCAGCAATTCTCGCCCCGGGAATCATCACGCTGAAATAAAGCCGTCGCACCGCTGTCATGCTGGTGGATTTTGCTTTTGCAGCGAGTCGGGCAGGCGTATGCCTGAGGCACGATTCGTCCTTTGACGCGCTACTTCGCGTTGGGTCAGGGTGAGGGGTCCGCCCCTCGGGAGCCGAGATGATAAGCAATACACCGCTCAACCCGTCACTCGGGTATGCGCTCGCCAATGCCACTGTCGCTGCCGCAATGGCGGCGGAGGCGATGGTAGGCCGCGGCGACGAGCAGGCGGCGGAGGAAGCGGCGGCCTCGGCGATGCGGGCGGCGCTCAACAGCGTCGATATCGCTGGTCTCGTCGTGGTGGGCGAGGCGGACGGATCGATCCTCAATGTCGGCGAGAAGGTTGGCACGGGCGCCGGCCCCGAGATCGATATCGCGCTCGAGGCGCTGGAAGGAACGACGCTCACCGCAAAGGCGATGGCCAATGCGATCGCCGTGATCGCGGCGGCGCCACGCGGCGGGCTGTTGAAGGTTCCTGACCTCTACATGGAGAAGCTGGCGGTCGGTCCGGGATACGAGCGCGGCGTGGTCGATCTCGATGCACCGGCCGGCGAGAATGCAATCCGCCTCGCGAAGGCCAAAGGCGTCAACATCAACAAGATCACCTGCTGCGTGCTCGACAGGCCGCGCCACGAGAAGATCATCGCCGACTTGCGCAGGGCGGGCGCACGCATCAGCCTGATCACCGACGGCGATGTCGCCGGCATCATCAACACCACCATGCCCGAGACCGGCATCGACATGTATGTCGGACAGGGCAAGGCGCCCGAAGGCGTGCTGGCAGCGGCGGCGCTGCGCTGTGTCGGCGGACAGATGCAGGCGCGCTTCGCCTTCAAGAACGAGGCGGAGAAATACCAGGCCCAGCGCCTCGGCGTGAAGGACGTGAACCGCCGCTATGATCTCGACGATCTCGTCTCGGGCGACACGATCTTCGCGGCGACCGGCGTCACCAAGGGCGAATTGCTCGACGGCGCCAAGCGGATGAACGGCCACATCCATACGCACACCATGCTGATGTCCTCGGCCAACGGCGTGGTTCACACGATCCGCTCGGTTACGCCGGTGAGAAAATAGTTGGGACCGCCGGGCGCCTGCCCGGCAGTGCTGGCGTCAGCCGGCAATGTCAATTCGGGAAATACAGGCCGCTCGCGCGGCCTCTGCCGGGCAGGCGCCCGGCGGTCCCGTTTTGCAGACTTGAACCGACTCTCGAACAGCCACACCTTGGCGATATGGCCGACAAGTCGAAAACCCTGCCCGCCTTTCTGGGCGTTACCCAGTCCCTTTCGGGCAAGGTGTGGCGGGCGCGGCCGTGCGACGAGAAGCTGGCCGCGGACCATGCGCGGCGGCTGGGCGTGCCCGACCTGGTGGGGCGAATGCTGGCCTCGCGCGAGGTTGCGTTGGATGACGCCGAGCTGTTCCTCAACCCGACGCTGAAGGACCTATTTCCCGATCCGTCGACATTCGCCGACATGGACGTGGCGGCGGCGGCCATTCTCGATGCGATCGTATCGGGGCGGCCGACGGCGGTGTTTGCCGACTATGACGTCGATGGCGGCACATCTTCGGCGATCCTCTCGCGGTATTTCCGAGCGTGGGGGCGGGAGCTGATCCTCTACGTGCCGGATCGCCTCAACGAAGGCTTCGGGCCGACGCCGTTTGCTTTTCGCGAGCTGAAGAAGCAGGGCGCAGAACTGGTCGTCACGGTCGACTGCGGGGCTGCGGCGATCGACGCGTTGAAGACGGCGAACGAGATTGGGCTCGATGTCGTGGTGCTCGATCACCACCTGATGCACGACGAGCATACGCCTCCGACGATCGCGCTGGTGAATCCCAACCGGCCGGATGACAAGTCGGGCCATGGCTTCCTCGCGGCGGCGGGTGTGGTGTTCGTGATGATCGCGGCGCTGAACCGGCTGGCGCGCAAGCGGGGTGTTGCGCCGCCGGGCGGTTTGCCCGATCCGATGAAATGGCTCGACCTCGCGGCGCTGGGCACGCTGTGCGACATGGCGCCGTTGAAGGGCGTCAACCGGGCGTTCGTGACGCGCGGATTGAGCGTGCTGGAGCAGCTGGCCAATCCGGGGCTGAAGGCGCTGGCCGAAGTCTCGGGGATAGAAGCGCCGAAGTCGGTCTATCACGCGACGTTTGTGCTAGGACCGCGCCTCAATGCCGGCGGGCGCATTGGCGACCCGTGGACGGCGGCGAAGCTGCTGGCGACGGATGACCGCGCCGAGGCGATACGGCTGGCGGAGAAGCTCAACTTCCAGAATGCCGAACGCAAGGAAGTCGAGGCCGGAATCCTCAAGCTGGCGACGGAGCAGGCGGAGCAGCGGCTCGCGGCAAAGCCCGATGTGGGCATCATCGTTGTCGGCGGCGAGGGCTGGCATCCGGGCGTGATCGGGATTGTCGCCGGAAGACTGAAAGAGAAGTTTCACCGGCCCGCCGTGGTGATCGGCTGGGGCGAAGGGCTCGGGCCTGTTGCGCGGGGATCTGGGCGATCGGTACCGGGCGTCAATCTCGGCGAGCTGATCTCTCGCGCGGCCAAGCAGGGCCTGCTGCTCTCCGGCGGCGGCCACGCGATGGCGGCGGGGCTGAGTATCGATCCGGCGCGGCTGAATGAATTGCGCGAGCATCTGGAAGCCGAGACCAAGGGCGCAACGTTCGAGCTTGCCGAAGCGCGCGTGCTGGAGATCGATGGCGCGCTTGGTCCGGGCGCCGCGAACGTCGCGCTGCTGGAACTGATCGAACGTGTCGGGCCGTTCGGCTCGGGCGCGCCGGAACCGATGTTTGCCGTGCCGAACATTGCGCCGGCGGGCGCGCGTCGCGTCGGCGAGAACCACATGGCGTTCGACATGATCGGCGAGGACGGCCAGCGCCTTCGTGCGATCGCCTTCCGGGTTGCGGATGGGCCGGAAGGGCAGGCCGTGCTGAAGGGCCAGCGCCTGCACGTCGCCGGACGGCTGCGCGCCGACACCTGGCGCGGCAAGGGCGCGGTCCAGATCGAGGTGGCGGATATCGCGGTCGCGGAGTGAGGCGGGCCGCAAACCGGCTTTTCGACCCGCCGACTCAAGCTGTCGCCAAGAGCGCCATCGGACGCTTGCAGCCCCCCGCGCATGCCGCTATATCGCCGCTTCCGCCGTGGTCCCTTCGTCTATCGGTTAGGACGTCAGGTTTTCAACCTGAAAAGAGGGGTTCGACTCCCCTAGGGACTGCCAGCGGATTGTTATGGCGTGAGTTATTCCGTCTCCGAGGTTGTCCGCGAACCAGCGCTGTGTGCGTTGTTTCGCCACCGAGGCGTTGGTTAATCAAAAGTGGATAATCCCGGGACCGGCTATGTTCGCGGGCGATTTTGTCATGCTACAGTCACGCGGCTGGGGAGCCCGTGGGTGGATGCAAGCGCAACAGGACCAGACGCCTGAGCAGGAAGACACCGAACCCGTCATCCGCCTCGAAGGGCGGGTGAAATGGTTCGATCCGGCCAAGGGGTATGGCTTCGTGGTGCCGGACGGCGCCGGTGAGGCAGCGGGCATCAAGCGGGACGTCCTGCTCCATATCTCGGTCATGCGGAAATTCGGCCGCGACTCGGCGCCTGAGGGCGCGCGCATCGTCTGTCAGGTGGCGCAGCGCGACCGCGGCTACCAGGTCAGCGAAGTGCTGGAGCTTTCAGCCAACGAGAACGACGCGGCGCCGGAAGACGGCGGACCGCTGGAAGAGGTGCTGGTGAAGTGGTTCAACCGCACCAAGGGCTATGGCTTCGTGCAGCGGCGCGAAGATCCGGAAGACATCTTCATCCATATGGTGGTCATCCGTAAGGCGGGGATAGAGGATCTCCAGCCCGGGCAGGTCCTGCTGGCCTCGGTCGGCAAGGGCTCCAAAGGCCGCCATATCGTCAGCGCCAAGCTGGTTGGTTAGGCCCCAAGGTTTCAGGTTCGGCCTTTCAGGTTCTACAGCTTTCGGGGCCTTGGCTTGAGGGTTCCGGCGCCTTATCCCGTCTCCCATGAAAAAGCTTCTCTCCGCCCTGGCTTTCGCTGGTCTCATGGCCTTCTCCGCCTGCGCTTCCGCGCAGACGCCGAAGAACCCGCAAGGGCCGACCGACCCGCTGCAGATCGTCAGCGCCGGCAAGACGCACGCCTTCAAGGTCGAGCTGGCGGATACGCCGCAGGAATCCGAGATGGGCCTGATGTACCGCGCGTCCATGCCGAAGGATCACGGCATGATCTTCGAATTCCGCCCGGCGCGCGACGTGTCGATGTGGATGAAGAACTGCCTTTTCCCGCAGGACATGCTGTTCCTCGACGATGACGGCACGGTGCTGGGCATTGCGGAAAATGCGCGCCCCGGCAGCGAGCGCCTGATCACCCCCGGTTTCCCGATCGCCAGCGTGCTGGAGCTGAACGGCGGCATCGCGAAAGAGCTCGGCATCAAGCCGGGCGACAAGGTGAAGCACAAGCTGTTCAAGAACATCAGTGGCTGAGCCGCCAGCCGGCTTCGTCCAGGTTCTACGCGCTCCCTTCATCAACCATGTCGGGCCGATCCTGCAGGCCGTCGAGAACGCGCCGGGCAGGATGACGCTCGGCCTCCAGGTCGAACAGGTTCACTGCAATACAATGGGCTTCATGCACGGCGGCATGATCGCCACGGTCTGCGACAGCGCCATGGCGCGTGCGACGCACACCAGGCTGCAGCGCCGCACCGTCACCCTCCGCATGGCGCTGGAATACTTCGACCCGATCCAGAAGGGCGACTTCATCGAGGCGCACGGCGCGCTGCTGAACGAAGACGGCGAAGTCGCCCACACCGAATGCCGCGTAATGGTCGGCGGTTCGATGAGGGCGAGATCGACGGGCGTGTTCAGGCTGCTGCGGAAAGTCTAGGCCGCCTTCGCGAAACCTTCCATCTGCGCCGCCATCGCGCGTTGGAAGGCGGGGCGGGATTCGCAGCGTTGCTTGTAGGCCTTCAGGGTGGGGTAGTCGTTGATGATGCCGGTCGAGTCGATGATGCGGAGGACGTCCGACATCATGAGGTCGCCGACAGTGAAGCGGCCTTCGAGATAGTCCTTGTCGCCGAGAGCGCCGGCTAACTGCTGGAAGCGCAGGCGGACGAATTGCTCGACCTGCGGGCGGCGTTCTTTCGCCCAGGCGGCGTCCTTGTGGAAAAAGATGATCGAGCCGAGCTCCTGTACGGCTGTCTCGATGGAGTTGAGGGCGGAGAAGACCCAAGCGGTGGCGCGTTCGCGGCCGATGCGGTCCTTCGGCATGAGGGCTTCGCTCTGCTCGGCGATGTAGAGCGCGATGGCGCCGCTTTCATGCATGGTGAGGCCGTCTTCCTCGATGGCAGGGGCCTGGCCGAAGGGCTGGCGGGCGAGATGTTCGGGCGAGCGTTGCTCGGGTCCAAGCGCCACGAGGCGCACGTCATAGGGAAGGCCGGCTTCCTCGAGCGCCCAGCGCACACGCAAGGCGCGCATCAGCGGTTGAGCGAAGTCGGGGACCCATTTGTAGGTGGTGAGGGTAATCATGCTCTGAAGCCTTTCTGCTCCGCCACGGCGATGTTCTCGACGTAGATTTTTTGCTTGTTGAACAGCGAATTCCACCCGCCGACATGGCTGTCGCGCGCCGCGACGCTCGAGAACGGCGTCTGGTGGAAGGACTGGACCGTCTTGCCGTCCTTCTCCGCGAACGTGACGGTCACCACGGTGTCCATGTCCTCGCCGGAATCCGCGTCCCACTTGAAGCTGAAGACGATGCGCTTGTTCTTCTCCACTTCGCGCACTACGCCGCCCATCTTCGACAGACCGAACTGCGTCGACGCCATCGCCGCGCGCCACGGCCGGCCCGGCGTCAGCTCCCAGTCCATTTCGACCGGAGTGAACTTCTCCGGTCCCCACCAGCGGATCATGTGATCGCGGCTCTCCCAGAGCCGGAAGACGAGTCCGAGTGGCGCATCGAAGGTGCGCTCGACCAGCAGTTCGTCGTCGCGGAGTTTTCGTTGTTCAGCTTTTGCGGCCACGGCCGTCTCCTTTTGTGATCTGTGCGAGGTAGGCGTCCATCTTGTCGAAGGAGCCTTCCCAGAATTTCCGGTATCTCCCGAGCCAACCGTCGAGCTGTTTCAGCGGTTCCGCCTCCAGCCTGCACGGCCGCCACTGCGCCTCCCGTCCGCGCGAGATCAGCCCGGCGCCCTCCAGCACCTTCAGGTGGCGCGAGACGGCGGGAAGGGAAATGTCGAACGGCTCGGCCAGTTCGTTGACCGTGGCCGCCCCTTTGGACAGCCGCGCCAGGATCGCCCGGCGGGTCGGATCGGCCAGCGCCGAGAGCGTCATGCTGAGAGGGTCTGCGGTCTGCATTTAACGTCTCTGTTAATTAACATGATTGCTAAATAAGATGCGGAGCAAGGCCCGTCAAGGGCCAAAATCGGGGCCCGGATTGGGGCCAGAATCGGGGGAAGCGTGTTCGCTTCCTCTCCACGCCTTTTAGGGTATAAGCCCCGCACATCGGAGTGTGGCGCAGTCTGGTAGCGCATCTGCTTTGGGAGCAGAGGGTCGGAGGTTCGAATCCTCTCACTCCGACCATCCTACGCTCCTACGGAGCTTCGGGTGGCAGGCCACCCTTCGGGCCGTTCCCATTCACAAGTCCCAGGAGACCTGTCTCCCGGAGCTCCGGCTGGCGGGCCACCCTTCGGGCCGTTCCTATTTCACAAGCCTTGGGAGACCTGTCTCCCGAAGCTCCGAAGGAGCGTAGGGAGATGACCGACCGCCCCGTGATCCTGCTGGCGGCCCATGGCGAGCGCGGCGGCGCGGCGAAGAACGAGCGGCTTGCCGAAATCACCGAAGCCGTCGGCAAGGCGCTGCCGGAGGCCGATGTCGGTTCCGTGCTGGTCAATGTCGAAGGGCTGGTGGCGAAAACGCTGGCGGCTTGTGGCGATCGCCCTGTTCTCTGCCTCCCGCTGCTGTTCTCGGACGGGCATTTCTACGAGCAGCGGCTGAAACCGCATTTCTCAAGCGCGCAGAAACTGGCGCCGCCCCTGGCGCTGTGGCGCTCCTTCGGGCCTTTCCTGGCGGACAACCTGGCGCTGCGCCTGATCTCGCATTCGGCGGACCCGCGCGTGGTCCTCGTCGCACACGGATCAAAAACGCCGGGCCGGTCGGCCGAGTGCGCGCGAAAAGTCGCGGCCCAACTGCAGGCGCGCTACGGCCGGGTCGAGGTCGGGTTCCTGGAAGAGGCGCCATTCGCGAGCGACGTTATGGCGAAAGTCGAGCCACCCTACTCGTGCATTGGCCTCTTCCTTGGGGAAGGGCTACACGGCGGCGTGGATTTCGATGTGCTGGTTTCCAGCGCGCCCACGGCCGCGGCCGCGGCGTTCACCGCTGGAGAACTTCCCGGCCTCCCCAGCCTGATCGCCGCGGAGGCCAGGGAAAGGCTAGGTTGAGAGGCTAGGCTAGCGGAATATCCTGCCGCGCCAGCGCTTCCGCGCCGGCAAAGCCTGTTACGGCCGCCACAAGCGATTTCAGGATCGATTTGAGGAAGCTCATGTCTGGTCTCCTTGGACCGGCGGCTTCTGGGGAGGAATGCCGCTTCTGTGACCCTGAAATGGGGTTTGCCGGCGCCCCCACAACGCGGCTTTCGCAAACCCTTCGATCAGAAAAGCTGAAGGCTCCAACGGCGCGCCGGGAACCTTCGCCCCGGCGATGCGTAATGTACCGTTGGCGCCCTGTGCGCCGGCCCCCAACCCAAGCATTCCACCAATCTCGTGGCCTGACGCGGGCCGCGCGCGAGGCAGGCCATTGCATGACAAACAACGCACTCCCGTCGGCTCAACATCGCGTCGACTGGAACAGGCAGAAACAGCTCGGAAAAGCCCTGAAGCGTCTCTACTCGGACGTGTCCGCCGAGCCGGTCCCAGGCGATCTCATGCTCCTGCTGGCGGAAGCGGACCGCAGGCGAATGAAGGATCCGAAGGCGAAATAGCCCGTCCGCCGCCCATGCCGGATGCCGAGTTCAAGACGCAGCTTGCGCTGCTGATCCCGCATCTTCGCGCTTTCGCGCGCAGCCTCGCGACACGACAGGACGGCGACGACATCGCCCAGGAAGCCATGATGCGGGCGTGGGCGTCGCGCGCCAGCTATCAGCCGGGCACCAACATGAAGGCGTGGGTCTTCACCATCCTGCGCAACCATTTCCTTTCGATCGGTCGCCGGGCCTGGCGAAACGTGGCGCTGGATCCCGCCGTCGCCGAGCACACGCTTGTCGCCAACGACGATCCATCCGCGAGCGAGGAACTGCTCGATGTCCGAAATGCGATGCAGCTTCTTCCGCACGATCAGCGGGAAGCGCTGATCCTCGCGGGCCCAGCCGGGCTCACCTACGAGGAGACGGCGAAGATCTGCGGCTGCGCGATAGGCACGGTGAAGAGCCGCGTCAGCCGCGCGCGCGCGACGCTGGCGGCGATACTGGAGCAGAAATCCGCCGGACGGCGGGCGAAGACCAGCGTGTCGTCGACCAATGTATTCGAAGAGATCATGGCGGATGCCGCCAACACCCAACGACGGCTGGAGATGACGCCGTAGGCGTTCAACCCGCAGGCGCCGTCTCCCGGTCGCGCTCCAGCGCGGCGGCAAGGCCATCGGGGTGGATCAGCCACATCTGCGTGCCCGTGACTTCGGGGCCCGGCCGCACGATGAAGCTGGTCGAGACGCGGCGGTAGGCGAGGAACGACACGCCGTCCAACGGCTCTTCCTCGGTTTCGACCGTATAGGATCCGGCCGGCAGTTCGCTGTTGATTTCGTCGAGAATGAAAGGCCTGGTGAACGTCACCGTTCGTGTGGTCAGACGGCTGGTCATGATCGGGCTCCGTCGACTACGAGTTCGGGCGGGGCCTGGCGTTCCTCACTCCGCCGGTCGTGCGGTAGCGGGGCCGATGGCTGCCTATACATCACGTGTTTTGCCTGGGATCGGACCTGTGCGAGGGCTGGAAGGCGCGCCCTCAACGATACCGACGCGGCGAGTCGTAGCATGGACGGGTTCACGGGCCTAATTTGAGGCTGTGTGGGCGCGGGCGTAGTTGAGTTTTCACCCTTTTGGGGGCAAATGAGCGCCGACCAACGGAGTAGCCTAGATGCTGGCCAAGATCTATCGCCCCGCCCGGAACGCCATGCAGTCCGGCCAGGCAAAGAGCCAGGAATGGCTGCTCGAGTTCGAGAGCGAGACCCCGCGCACGGTCGACCCGCTTATGGGCTGGATCAGCAATGCCGACACCAACTCGCAGCTCCGCATGTATTTCGATACCCGCGAGGAAGCGATCGAGTTCGCCAGGCGGGAAGGCATCCCGTTCCAGGTCACCGAAACCCGCGAGCCGAAACGCGTCATCAAGGCCTATGCCGACAACTTCGCCGCCGGCCGAAGACGTCCCTGGACGCACTAGGCTCTCGCTGGCGCCGCCAGCCAAAGCCGCATAAATCGTTTCCGCGTGGTTCTGATCCCGTAGCTCAACTGGATAGAGCACCCGCCTTCTAAGCGGGTGGTTGCAGGTTCAAGTCCTGCCGGGATCGCCAATCTTGACCACTGAGTAGCTCAACTGGGTGAGGAGTGGTCCGCGCAGCGGATGATTTGGTCCGGGGGACCAAATCAAGCGACGAACGCACCCGCCTTCTAAGCGGGTGGTTGCAGGTTCAAGTCCTGCCGGAGTCGCCAGCGTTTCATGCCGCCAGTAGCGCCGGCCTGCTTTCCCCATCACTTTTTGGAAACGGCTGCTCTTGCCGGTGTAACCGGAGGGTCCTTCGCGCGTATTATAGCAACCGCGCCGCTCGGGCATTACCTGCAGCGGCGGCGACCATGCATCGAGGAGATGACAATGGCGAACCAGAAACACCCAGACTCCAAAAGCGATGGCGAATTCGGCGTCAAGCACTGGACCGACAGCTTTCCACACAGCTTCCACGGCTGGGGACCGCAGACGCCAACGCCGGACAACGAGCTTCCGCAGAGCGGCAGCCATGTGAAGCTTCGTGTGCACGACGAGCTGACCTGGCATGCCGGAAACGACAAGGACCACGACCACATCGTCTGGCGCTATGACGGGACGCGCCACTAACCGGACATTCGAGTTGATCCGAAGCCGGCGGCTCCGATGGAGCCGCCGGTTTTGTGTCTGGAACCCGGCGCCCGATGGCGACGTTTGATGCCCGGGACGATCTCCCCCTTAGCTTTAGTCCCTCTGGAGGTGAGCCTTGGACGCCATCACGTTGCTGCGCGACGACCACACAATGCTGCGCGAGCTGACGCAGCAATTCGCCGACACGGCGGAAAAAGCAGTCGAAACCCGCAAGAAGCTGCTGAAGCGGATCGAGATGGAGCTGAAAGCCCACACCACCATCGAGGAGGAGCTGTTCTATCCAGCTCTGCTGGATGCGTCCGACGACATCAAGGATGCCCGCATGGTGGCCGAGGGTATCGAAGAGCACAGGGCGGCGGACAAGAAGGTCATTCCCGATCTGCACAAGGCCGACGAAAGCAGCATCGCGTATTCCGGCGAGGCGAAGGTGCTGAAGGACTACATCTTCCACCACCTCAAGGAGGAGGAAGAGGAGATGTTTCCGCGCGTGCGCGAGCTGATCGGGCGCAAGGAGCTGCAGGAGCTGGGAGAGAAGATGCTGGCCCGGAAGAAAGAACTTCTCGGCGAACTGGCGTGAGGCGGACATGCTGAGCGCGGCGGAACGTGCGGATAGCGCCAGGGATTTCCGTACCTTCCGGGCCAGCCCAATTGTGGCAGGCGCGCCGCGGGAGGCGGCGACGGGCATGCTGTCGTCGCGCAAAGCCGCGCTCAAGCAGTCGACCGCTGAGAGCGCCAAATTCCTCGCCAACACGCCAACCGTGGCAAGGGGGCTATCTGCACCCATTGGTTCAGGGAGCGTTCACGGACCAGGATTTCGATGTCGCATGGCTGTTCACGGGGCCGCAAAGGGTAGGATTAGCCCGCGGCGAAACCGCGCTGCTGCGGCTGCTCAAGCGCAAGGCGGAAAAGTGATGCCCCTGCACGATCAAGGCGCAAGCTGTGTGTCACATACATCACGATGGGCGAACAGCAGCGCCAAGTTACTTCAACTTGATGATGAGGGTGGAGCCAAAGGCCGGATTCTTCTATATTTCTGATTCATGCGTCGGGGAAAGTTAGAGCAGTCGAGCTCTTCAATTCGTCGCACTGGCGCCGACATTTGAGGAGAAGGTTCCTCATCGCACCACCGGGGTAGCGTCGCCGCACCCGCTACGTGGCAGACGCGCTCCCCGAAAGGGTGCAGCCTGAGAGGAACTACGGACGGCTCGACAGCGAAGCCGACGCGGGCGGGCCTCTTACACGTGCCTCTTGACCCTTCGCCGGGCGGAAATGGGAGCAACGATGTCGCGCGATCTATTCGACAGCTACACCAAGGCCTACGAGACCCGTCGCGAGACGGTGATGACCGTGGCCGAGTATCTAGAAGGCTGCCGCAAGGATCCGCTGATGTACGCAGGTCCGCACGAAAGGCTGCTGGCGGCGATCGGCGAGCCGGAGATGGTCGACACGTCGCGCGACTCGAGGCTGGGGCGCATCCACTCCAACCGCACCATCCGCGCCTATCCGCGCTTCTCCGAATTCTACGGCATGGAAGAGACGATCGAACGCATCGTCGCCTTCTTCCGCCAGGGCGCGCAGGGCCTCGAGGAGCGCAAGCAGATCCTCTACCTGCTGGGCCCGGTGGGCGGCGGCAAGTCCTCGCTGGCTGAGCGGATCAAGGCGCTGATGGAAGACCAGCCGATCTATGTGCTGAAGGCCGGCAATGATCTTTCGCCCGTCTTCGAGAGCCCGCTGGTGCTGTTCGATCCGGAAACGCAGGCCGAGCAACTGCAGAAGGACTACAACATTCCGAAACGGCGCCTGAGCGGGCTGATGAGCCCGTGGGCGCTGAAGCGGCTGGACGAGTTCGGCGGCGACATCAGCAAATTCAAGGTGGCGAAGGTGAAGCCGTCACGGCTGCGCCAGATCGGCATCGCCAAGACGGAGCCGGGCGACGAGAACAACCAGGACGTCTCCTCGCTGGTCGGCAAGGTCGACATCCGCAAGCTGGAGATGCACTCGCAGTCGGACCCCGACAGCTACTCCTATTCGGGCGGCCTCAACCGCGCCAACCAGGGCGTTCTCGAATTCGTCGAGATGTTCAAGGCCCCGATCAAGATGCTGCACCCCCTGCTGACCGCGACGCAGGAAGGCAACTACGCCGGCTCCGAAAACATCGGCTCGATCCCGTTCACCGGCATCGTGATGGCGCACTCGAACGAGGCCGAATGGCGCACGTTCAAGAACAACAAGTCCAACGAGGCCTTCATCGACCGGATTTACGTGATCAAGGTCCCATACGTGCTGCGGGTGACCGAGGAAACCAAGATCTACGACAAGCTGGTCCATACCTCCGAACTGGTCGACGCCCCGCTGGCGCCGGGCACGCTGGAGATGATGGCGCGCTTCTCCGTGCTGTCACGCCTGAAGCCGCACGAGAACTCCAACCTCTTCGCCAAGATGCGCGTCTATGACGGCGAAAGCCTGAAGGAAGTCGATCCCAAGGCCCGCACGCTGCAGGAATATCGCGACGCCGCCGGCGTCGACGAAGGCATGGAGGGCATCTCGACCCGCTTCGCCTTCAAGGCCCTGTCGGCGACATTCAACCACGACACGGAAGAGGTCGCGGCCGATCCGGTACACCTCATGTATGTGCTGGAGCAGGCGATCCGCCGCGAGCAGTTCCCGGACGACACCGAGGGTTCGTACCTGGAGTTCATCAAGGCCGACCTCGCGCCACGCTATGCCGAGTTCATCGGCCACGAGATCCAGAAGGCGTATCTTGAGAGCTATCACGACTACGGCCAGAACCTGTTCGACCGCTATGTTGACTATGCCGACGCGTGGATCGAGGACCAGGACTTCAAGGATCCCGACACCGGGCAGCTGCTCGACCGCGAACTCCTCAACCAGGAACTCTCGAAAATCGAGAAGCCCGCCGGTATCGCGAACCCGAAGGATTTCCGCAACGAGGTCGTGAAGTTCACGCTGCGGGCGCGCGCCAACTCCAAGGGCGGGCGCAATCCTTCGTGGACCAGCTACGAGAAGATCCGGGAAGTGATCGAGCGGCGCATGTTCAGCCAGGTCGAGGATCTGCTGCCGGTGATTTCATTCGGATCGAAGAAGGACACCGAGAGCGAGAAAAAACACGACGAGTTCGTACAGCGGATGGTGGAGCGTGGGTACACCGAGCGGCAGGTTCGCCGCCTGGTGGAGTGGTACATGCGGGTCAAGCAAGCGAGTTAGGCAGGCCAGCTAGCCCAACAACCCAGGAACGCCATGAACATCATCGACCGACGTCGGGACCCGGGAGGCAAGTCGCTGGCGAACCGCCAGCGATTCATCCGGCGAGCCCGTGCGCTGGTGCGGCGGGCCGTACGGGAGGCTTCGGCCAAGCGCTCGATCAAGGATGTCGAAAAGGGCGGCGATATCGTCGTGCCGGCCGATGGCGTACGCGAGCCGACGCTGCGGCGCGGGAGCGTTGGCGGCTCGCGCGAACATGTGCTGCCCGGCAACAAGAAGTATGTCGAAGGCGACACCATCGCGCGTCCTGAAGACGAGGACGGCGGCGGCGGGGCCTCGGCCGATGGCGAGGGCGAGGACGATTTCCGCTTCGCCCTGTCGGACGAGGAATTCCTCGATCTGTTTCTCGAAGACCTCGAACTGCCGGACCTTGCCAAGCGCCAGGTGATGGGCGTCGAGGAAAGCCAGCCTGTGCGGGCGGGCTACCGGTCATCCGGTCCGCCGGCGGCGCTGTCGGTCGCACGGACCATGCGCAATTCGCTGTCGCGCCGCATCGCGCTTGGAAGGCCGAAGCCCGAGGAGATGGCGGCGCTGGAAGCCGAGATCGAGAAGCTGGACGACGAAGGCGGCCACGACGAGAAGGTCGCCGAACTACGCGAGGAGCTGGCGCGCAAGAACCGCAGGATGCGGCTGGTGCCCTTCATCGACCCGTTCGACGTGCGCTACCGGCGCTTCGACCAGGTTCCCCGGCCCGTTGCCCGGGCGGTGATGTTCTGCCTGATGGACGTGTCCGGCTCGATGGACGAGCACATGAAGGATCTCGCCAAGCGGTTCTACTCGCTGCTCTACCTGTTCCTGAAGCGACGTTACAAGCGCGTCGACGTGGTGTTCATCCGCCATACCCACGAGGCCAAGGAAGTGGACGAGGACACCTTCTTCCACTCACGCGAGTCCGGCGGAACGGTGGTGTCGACGGCGCTGGAGGAGATGGCCCGCATCGTCCAGGACCGCTATCCGGCCAACCAGTGGAACATCTATTCGGCGCAGGCCAGCGACGGCGATAACCTGCCGATGGACAACCAGAACACCATCGCCCTGTTGAAGACCGCGATCCTGCCCCTGTGCCAGTACTACGCCTACCTGGAAGTCGGCCACGCCAAGGACGATGGCGGCGGCGAGGCCTCCTCGCTGTGGCGCGCCTACGAGTTGGTCGCCTCCAGCGACGAACGCATGGCGATGCGTAAAGTGAGCCACCGGCGCGATATCTATCCAGTGTTCCGTGAATTGTTCGAAGCCAAGCCGGGAGTTGCGGCATGAGCGATGCGATCGTCACCCGCAAGCCAAAGTCGCGGATTATCCCAGCGCCCGCGGCAGCATCCTCCTCGCTGCTTTACAGCGGCCCGGACTGGAATTTCGAAACGCTAGGCCGGATCTTCGACGCCGTGCGCGACATCGGCGAGAACGAGATGGGGCTCGACACTTACAGGACGCAGATCGAGGTGATCACGTCCGAGCAGATGCTGGATGCCTATTCCAGCGTCGGCATGCCGCTGTTCTACAAGCACTGGAGCTTCGGCAAGGATTTCGCGCGCAACCAGATGATGTACAACAAGGGCTGGCAGGGGCTGGCCTATGAGATCGTCATCAATTCGGACCCGTGCATCTGCTACATCATGGAGGAGAACTCCGCGACGATGCAGACGCTGGTCCTGGCCCACGCCGCCATGGGCCACAACCACTTCTTCAAGAACAACTACGTCTTCAAGCAGTGGACCGACGCGAGCGGCATCGCGGATTATCTCTCTTTCGCCAAGAGCTACATCGCCAAATGCGAGGAGCGTTACGGCATCGAGGCGGTGGAGCGCCTGATCGACGCCGCCCACGCCCTGCAGAGTCACGGTATCCACCGCTATCCGGGCAAGCGTTCGATGGACCTGCGCAGCGAGCAGATCCGCGAGCAGGAACGCCGTGCGCATGGCGAGGCTCTGTTCAACGATCTCTGGCGCACCGTGCCGCAAGGCAAGGGCAAGAAGCCCATGTCGAAGAAGAAATCGGACGAGGAGCGCCGCAAGGCCATCCTGCGCCTGCCGGAAGAGAACCTTCTCTACTTCCTCGAGAAGACCGCGCCCAAGCTGCAGGGCTGGCAGCGCGAGATCCTGCGCATTGTCCGCCTCATCGCGCAGTATTTCTATCCGCAGCGCCAGACCAAGATGATGAACGAGGGCTGCGCCTGCTATACCCACCACCGCATCATGACGCGGCTGCACGAGAAGGGTCAGATCGACGACGGCGCCTTCCTGGAATTCCTGCACTCGCACACCAGCGTGGTGATGCAGCCGGATTTCGACGACCGCCGTTTCTCCGGCATCAATCCCTATGCGCTCGGCTTCGCGATGATGCAGGACATCGAACGCATCGCGCTGACGCCGATGGACGAGGACCGCGAATGGTTCCCGGATATCGCCGGCAATGGCGACGCCTATGGCACGCTCAGGGAAGTCTGGGCCAACTTCCGGGACGAGAGCGTCATCTCGCAATACCTGTCCCCTCATGTGATCAGAAAGATGGGCCTCTTCCAGCTTGTCGACGACCATGACGAGGACGAAATGGAGGTCGCCGCCATCCACGACGAGCGCGGCTATCGCAATGTGCGGCGCGCCCTTGCGCGGCAGTACGACGTCGCGCGGCGCGATGCCGATATCCAGATCGTCGATGTCGACCTCACCGGCGATCGCAGGCTTGAGCTGCGCCACCACGTCCTCGACGGCGTGACGCTGGAGGAGAAAGACGCCGACCGCGTGCTGCAGCACCTGGCCGACCTCTGGGGCTATGAAGTCCGGCTCGTCGAAAGCGACGACGAAACCGTCTACGCCGAGCACAAGGCCGAACCGATGCGGCCGTTCGCGTGAGGGACAACTCGAACCCGTAGGGTGCATGGAGCGAAGCGGGAATGCACCCTCTTTCGCGGGACGTGGCGCGATGGCGCCTTCCCGCTCCGCTCCATGCACCCCACGCAACCCGGCGACTGTACGGAATCGGGGGACAAAACAGCTCAAATCCGCAGGTTAAGGACGCGCGCCGAAAGTTTTTTGGAAAAAAGATTCGCTTGTCCCTCAGAGGCTTGCGCGGCTTTCCAGCAAAACCCGCCTAAAAAAATCGTGCAAGTTATCCTGCTGGGTCCGAACCCGGCGGATAATCAACGCGTGACGCTGACCGATATCATCTTCTGGCTCCTCAGCAGGCTTGCGCCGATGCTGTGGTACGCCCATCGCCTCGGCTACTTCCTGCGGGTGGCCGTGCGCGTGATCGACGACGAGGCAAGCCTTCAATGGCTGGCGGACTACCCAGACGCCCGCGCCAAAACGGAAGCCATGGTCGCGGACGCCGAGCACGTCCTC
>JAUYPV010000110.1 GCA_030697555.1 Hyphomonadaceae bacterium | reverse complement strand
ACGCCTCCAGGACCGCGGCAAGCCCTTCAAGGTCGCCATCATCGCCACCGCCAGAAAGCTCCTCACCATCCTCAACGCCATGATCCGCGAACGCCGCGACTACCAATCCCGCATCCCAGCATGAAGACAGTTGCTCGTGGTCGAAGTGATCCAGATCCCCGTTCCCGACCGCAATGCCTCGGTGAGCGATCTGTTCGCGAGCTGCGTCGGCGCGTTCGGCGGCTTCGGCCTCGGCGCTGCGGCGAATAACGTGCTGGAGCTGATGCGAGAGCGTTTCAGCCGCCGGGCGAAATCGGCGCCGTCGCGCTCTTCGCACTAGGTTCGGCGCCGATCTTCGACTTCAGCGCCCCGACCTTCTTGAGAAAGCCCGCATACATCTGCTGCGCCTGTTCGGTCAGCACCGGATCGTAGCGCACGCGCATGTCCTGCGCCTCGATCTCATCGAAGGCGTGCGTTGCCCCCTGCATCATCACGATCTCGACCGGCGCGGTGGGCATTTTCATGCGCGCCAGCGCGCGCTCCACGCTTGTGTTGCCCACGACCACGTCCGCCGTCCCGACCAGCGCCTTGATCGGCACATCGACCCGCACGCCCCGCGACGGCGCAAGCGCGCCGGGCCCTGTGAATGGATAGATCACGAAAGCGCCGACCAGGCCCTTCAGCGGCTCTTCCGGCAGGCCCGTAAGGCGCGTGGCGCTTTCCATCTCCGCGCCGGGCGCAAGCGCCATGGCGTCGAGCACGGTCCAGCCGCCATGGCTCCAGCCGGCCGCGACGATGCGGTCATGATCGGCCCAGTTCTGCTGGCGCACCCATTCCATCGCGGCATAGAGATCGCCCGCCCGCTCCCGGCCCCACAGCCGCATGCCGGTGCACACCGTCGCATAGGCCTGCAGCGTGTTGATCTTGCGATGGGCATAGCTGTCGAGGATCAGCACGGCCCAGCCGGCATCCCGCGCCACCGGCGCCCAGCGGCCCTGCAGCTTTTTCACCCCGCCACAGCCATGCATCTGGATCACCACCGGAAACGGCCCCTCGCCTTCAGGCAGGATGAGCTGCGAGCCGGACAGCAGGGCGCCTATCCGCTGCTGCAGCGTTTCCTTGGCCGACGCGAAGGGCGTGAAGGCTAGAACCATGACAGCGAGCAGTCCGATCGCAAGACGATGCATTGCATGTCACCCTTATAGCCTGCCGCCACGATCATTCACCGGGTTTCATGTAGACTGGCGTTTGCGCAGCTCCGCCAGCATCGCGCGGTCGAATTCCCGGCTCGACAACCCGTTCTGGGCGCGGATGAAGTCGCCCATGGACGCAGTTTCCTTGGCCTTCTCGAAGCTCTCTCCCGGGATCAGCTTGGTGTCGTAGAGCCGCCTGGGCGCATAGCCGGTAAGCACCCAGGAATAATGCCATTCGAGCGCGGCGGTCTTAGCCAGCTCGTTGGTGCAGTTGGAGGTGGCTGTGTTGTAGAAGCGCGGTCTCTTGTCGACATCGATGGTCTTGCCTAGCAGCGCCTTCAGGAAATCGGTTTTCTGCTGGTCGGTCAGCGCCAGCGGATAGACATAGATGTCCTTGTTCAGGAACACGGCCCGCCGCGCCAGCAGCTCCTTCGACGTCGACCAGATATAGGCCAGCTCGAACTTGTTGAAGAAGCCCGCGACCGCGTCGTAGTCCTCGCCCTCCTCGCGCCGCGCCTCCACCGTGAGTCCGATGATCCGATCATCCGTGAACTCGAACAGCACCAGCGTGTGCGCCGCATAGGGCTGGCCCGGCTGTGGCTCTACCATGAACCAGACATTGCGCAGGTCAGCATAGCTCGCCGCGAAGCTAACCGTGTTCTTCGCGGTCGGCCCGTTGGCGTCGTAGGTCCAATCGGTAGCGGGTTCGAGCGCGAATCCATCCTCGTGCATCTCGATCGCCGGCATCACCGCGAGATGCTCAACCCAGTTCCTGTGCGTCCGCGCCGTTTGCGTCACCACCTGAATCCAGGAAAAAATTACGGCAAATGCAAGGAGGCCAAGACCGGCGCGCCAGGGGTGTCGCCTCGTCCACTCCCACAATGATTCCGCAGCCATCATTGGAATCCGCCTCCCCGGCTGACAATGCAGCACCTCTGACTCAAACGCCAATCGGTGAAGAGTTCATGTAAGCGAACGCGACAGCTCATTACAGCGAGTTGAATTGACGGCGCGCGCGGCCTGCGTCATTCACCCGGCCCTGGATCAACCCTCTGTCGAGTCAGTCCGATGAAACGGCGCTATGACAATCAGATGGCAACCGCAGCCCCAACCGGGCTGGCGGGTTGCGTTTGCATGGAGGACTAGGTCCAGTAACCGGCACATTACCGGTTCAACCGAACCCTCCGCGCACGTCGCCGGAGGGTTTTTTCTTGTCTCGCCACAAGTGACAAATCCCCGGAGTGCGCGGAGGCTGCGCAAGGAAGGAGACGTGTCATGGACACGTTCGAAGTATTCGAAACGGCCACGGGAGGCCGCATCAAGGCCTGGGTCAAGGGCGTTCCGCTCGAAGACGCCGCGAAGACCCAGCTCGAAAACGTCGCGGGATTGCCGTTCGTGCACTCCCACCTCGCCGTCATGCCCGACGTCCACTTCGGACGCGGCGCGACCGTGGGTTCGGTCATCCCGACCAAGGGCGCGATCATCCCGGCCGCTGTCGGCGTCGACATCGGCTGCGGGATGATGGCGATCGAGACCACGCTGACCGCGTCGCAACTGCCGGATTCGCTCGCGAAACTCCGCTCCGAGATCGAGCGCAAGGTTCCCGTCGGAAACGGCGGGGGCGGCGAGCACAAGATCATTCCGGATTCCATCGGCTCGCGCTTCCGGAACTCGGATCTTGATGCGCGGCTCGACCGCATCCGCGACAAGCACAAGCGGATTCCGTCCCACAAGGTCGGAAGCCAGCTCGGCACGCTCGGCGGCGGCAACCACTTCATCGAGGTCTGCCTCGATGAGCGGGATCAAGTCTGGGTCATGCTGCACTCGGGCTCGCGCGGCACCGGCAACCAGATCGGGCAGTACTTCATCGAGGCCGCCCGGAAGGCGCTCGAGAAGCGCGTGCTCGGCTATCACGTCCCGGACAAGGACCTTGCCTTCTTCGTCGAAGGCGAACCGATCTTCGAGGACTACATTGAAGCGGTCAGCTGGGCGCAGGACTATGCGCGCCAGAACCGCGAAGCGATGATGGAGCGGACGCTTCAGGCGATGCGCGAGCATCTCCCGAAGTTCAAGCTCGGCGCCATGGCGGTGAACTGCCACCACAACTATGTGGAGCAGGAGCATCACTTCGGCGCCGATGTCTGGGTGACCCGCAAGGGCGCAGTCCGCGCCGGCCTCGACGAACTCGGGATCATCCCAGGCTCGATGGGCGCCAAGTCCTTCATAGTGCGCGGCAAAGGCAATGCGGACTCGTTCTGCTCGTGCTCGCACGGCGCAGGCCGGGCGATGTCGCGCTCGGAAGCCAAGCGGCGCTTCTCGCTGAAAGACCACCGCGAGGCGGTCAAAGGCGTCGAGTGCCGCACGGACGAAGGCGTCATCGACGAAACGCCGATGGCCTACAAGGACATCGACGCCGTCATGGCGGCCCAGTCCGACTTGGTCGAGGTGGTTCACACCTTGAAACAGGTTGTGTGTGTGAAGGGGTGAGGCGCGGTTCTACGGACGCCAAAAGGAGTCCGTAGAACGAATTGGTCCAGTGGACCAATTCGAGCGCCGAACGCCCGGAGCGAAAGCGAAGGGCCGGCGAGCTGCGACCACCGCCCCCACCGCCCCCGCCCCACATTGCGCACCCGCCCGACAGGTCTATATCGCCCAGGATGAAGCTCGAAGAGTTCCAGAAGCAACCAAGGGGCGCGCACCTCTTCGACTTTTATAAGCATCCCGTTTCCGTGCCGTCCTCAATGGGTGATTTCACTATCGAGATGTTCGTCGGCATGAACGAGCGCCCGACCGAACGGATGGCGGTCATCGCCAGCACGCTGGTGGACCAGTTCAGGAAGGACGAAGCCGTGATCGCACAGCTTGTCTACGACGAGTACGTGGCGATGTGCTCATCGCCGCACCTGCGCGACCGGCTCGCGTCAAATGGCGTCGAGCCGGACCTGCCGATCGGGGCGATCGGGAAATATCTCGATCCGCGGATCCTCGAAGTCGCAGATGACGGCCGGGCGCTCGTCTACATCGGCCCCGACTGGGACCGTGAGCTAGGCCTGTGCATCGAGCACAAAGGCGGCGGCTGGGCGAAGACCGACCCGTAAGCGCGGCTAGTTCGAATTCATGATCGAGCCGCGCGTCAGGTTCACGATGGCGCCGGTGATCGCCGCCGCGCGGTCCGAGGCCGCGAACACCGCGGCGTCGGCGACCTGTTGCAGGGTCGGCAGGCTGCCAAGCACCGTTCCCTGGTCCATGTAAGCCTTGAACGGGAAGGCGTTGGACTGTTGTTCGGCCGGCCAGGTCTCCGAGATGCCGTCCGGGCGAAGACAGACGACGCGCACGCCGGACGGGCCGACCTCCGCCGCCAGCGAACGGGTAAACTCCTCGACAACCGCGCACGCAACGCCGAAGCCGCCCGTCCTGTGATACATGCGGTCGCGGCCGGACAGCGCCGATGTCGACGCTGATATCGTGAGGATCACCCCGGTCCGGCGTTTCACCATATGGCGGGCGGCGGCCGTTGCGGTGAGGAAGTGCGTCGTCGCGGCGGCCAGCGGCGGCGCCGTGAAATCCTCGACCGGCATTTCCAGCAGCAGCCTGCCTTGCAGGTCTCCTCGAACCCACACGGCGTTGAAGCTGATGTCAATGTGCCCGGCCCTGGCGATCACGTCGCTGTGGTGCTCCTCGATAGCGACCGCATCGAACGCGTCGACCTGCGCAATTTCGGCGGCGCCGCCGGCTGCCTTGATGTCGTCGGCGACCCGCTGCAGCTTTTCAAGCGTACGTCCGGCAAGAAAGACCCGAGCGCCTTCAGCCGCAAACGCGCGCGTGACGGCGCCACCGATCTTCCCGCCGCCGCCATAGATGACCGCGACCTTGTTCTTGAGCAACATACCGTTCTCCGCGCTGGCATCCCGACGCGGAGACTTGCACGAAACCATAGGGCTGCAAGCCCGCCCCTGTGCCTGCGGCTGTCACACTGCCTCGATCACTGTCGCGATGCCCTGCCCACCGCCGATGCATTGGGTGGCGAGGGCGAAGCGCTTGCCCTGCCGCTTCATGATCTGGGCGGCCTTGGCGGTGATGCGCGCGCCCGTGGCGCCTAGCGGGTGGCCGATGGAAATGCCGCCGCCATCTATGTTCACGCGCTCCATCGGAATGCCCAGTTCACGGATCGAAGCCACGGCTTGCGAGCCGAACGCCTCGTTGATCTCGACCACATCGATGTCCTTGATGGTGAGCCCGGCCCGCTCCAGCGCTTTCAGCGAGGCCGGAACAGGGCCCATGCCCATGATTTCCGGCGGCACGCCAGCGATGGCGACTGAGCGGATGCGGCCGAGCACATCCAGGCCGTGCGCCTTCGCGTAAGCCTCCGAAGTGATCAGTGTCGCGCTGGCGCCATCCGTCAGCGGCGAGGCCGTACCCGCCGTTACAGAACCGTCCGGCCGGAACGCAGGCTTCAGCGCCGCAAGCCCTTCCAGCGTCGTCTGCGGCCGCAGCGTGCCATCCGCATCGACAATGCCGTCCGCCGTCTTCACCGGCACGATCTCGTCTTTCAGCCGGCCTTCACGTTGCGCTTCCGCCGCCTTCATCTGCGAGGCATAGGCGAGCTTCTCCTGGTCGGCGCGCGAAATGCCGTACTGCCGTGCCACGTTCTCCGCCGTCTCGCCCATGGAGATGTAGGCGTCCAGCATGATGTCCGGGCTCTTCTCACCCTTGCCCTTGAAGCGCGGGTTGGGCGAGTGGTTGAAGCCGCCCTGCGGCACGCGCGTCATGCGCTCGACGCCGCCGGCGATAAAGGCCTCACCCGCGCCGATGGCGATCTGCCCCGCCGCGTAGTGGATCGCCGACATGGAAGACCCGCAGAACCGGTTCATCGTTATCCCGCCCAGCTCGATCGGCAACCCCGCCAGAAAGCTCGCCAGCCGCGCAATGTTCGAGCCCTGCTCGGCTTCCGGATAGGCGACGCCGAGGACAACATCCTCCAGCGACTTCGGATCGATCCCCGTGCGCTCCACCAGCCCCTTGATGGCGATGCCGGCCAGGTCGTCCGGTCTCACCCCGACCAGCTTGCCCTTGTTTGCAAAGTGAAACGGCGTACGCGCGAAACCTGCAATAACAGCCCGGGTCATGTCTGCGACTCCCTGTTTGTAGCTCCTTTATATGATGGATATCATATTGCAGCGCACAAGACCCCAGTTTCATGAAATTGGGCGGCCAGTTGTGGGTAAAGCCCGTTCCGTCAGGCCTTCGGGCGGAACACGAACATGCGCGCGCCGAAATAATTGACCAGCAGCGCGCAGACCGAACCGGCCGCCACCGCGCCCGTCAACTCCAGCGGCGCCTTCGCGCCCAGCGCGACGATAGCGCTGTAGACGACGAAGCTCGTCGCCGCGCCCAGAAGCTGCACGCCGCAATAGCTGAGGAATTCCGCACCGACGCCGCGCATGTCCTTGCCGGCCGAAGCGCCACGGAATGTCCACTGCCGGTTGATCACCCAGGTCGAGACCACGGCCACGGCGATGGAAATGGCGCGCGCCGGAAGCGGCGCCCAGCCCGCACCCTGCACCAGCGCCAGCAGCGTCAGGCTATCGACGATAAAGCCCGCTGTCCCCGCCACGACATAGCGCAGGAAATCGGCGGTCGTCTTGCGGGGTGCTGAAACCGTCATCGTCCGCTCTTCACGTTCAGGCGAAGTTTTGCACCCAGTATGGTTAAGCTATTGGCAACGCCTCGGCCTTGCCGCAAATGCTTGATTTACTTGAACTGCCTATAGAGCCGGCAGTCAGGAACCCAGGGGCAGATGCGCCAGCTTATCCTCCTTCGCCACGCCAAGGCGGTTGCCGCCGATGAGGCTGACGATGATTTCGAGCGTGGCCTCGCCCCGCGCGGACGCGAGGATGCGCCCGTGGTCGCCGCGGCCCTCGCTGCCGAGGGCGCCGCGCCGGAGATCGATCTTGTCTCAGACGCGAAACGCACGCGCGAGAAATGGGAGCTGGCAAGCATCAGCTTCCCGAAACCGAAAGTGAAATACCTCCGCTCGCTCTATCTCTGCGCCGCCGAGACGCTGATGACCGAAGCCGAGAAGACTGGGGCCGATAGCGTCATGATCGTCGCGCACAACCCCGGCCTGCACGAACTCGCCAGCCGCTTCGCCCACCGCAGCAACCCGCTCGAGGTCAAGCTGCGCGCCAAATTCCCGACGGCCGCCGGCGCGATCTTCGCGCGCAAGGACGCAGACTCATCCTGGAAGCTGCAGGCGTACGTCACACCCAAGACGATCTCTGATTGAGACCCGCACGACGACAGCTATGATAACGACGGCGCGCTGAACGTGCAGAGGGGGAGCGCCGGGCGCCTGCCCGGCTCTTTGGGGGCGGCATGTCGAGATTTCCGATTCACGGCTGGCGTTCGCGTGGCTATATCCCGCATCTCGATTTTCCGAACACGATCCAGCACGTGATCCTCGGACTGGCCGATGCCCTGCCTGAATTTCCGGATGGAAGCGACGCCGCAACTCAGCGGAAACGGTTTGACGCCGGGCTCGATCGCGGATTGGGCAGCTGCGTATTGAAGCATCCGAAATGTGCCGAGATCGTCGAGAACGAACTGCTGCATCATGACGGTGATCGCTACCATCTCATCGCCTGGTGCGTAATGCCGAACCACGTTCATGTCGTGCTGGAGCAGATCAAGGATCTGGCGGGCACGGTGCGGCGATGGAAAAGCTGGACCGCCCGGCAGATCAACGCTTTCACTGGAAGCAGCGGCGAGGTCTGGTTTCGGGAATACTTCGATCGGTTCGCGCGCAATGCGCAGCAGCTCCAGCGGATGATCGACTATGTGGAGGCCAATCCCGTAGCCGCGGGCCTTGTGGCAGAGTCGGTGGATTGGGATTTTTCGTCGGCGGGCTTTGCGCGAAGAGCCGGGCAGGCGCCCGGCGCTCCTCGAGGATAGACCGACGCTCGATCAGTTTGCGGGCGGCGCGGCGGCGGGAAGCTGGTCCGCCGGTACGATGATCAGATCGCGGATATCTCCGAACGACCAGTTGTAGACCAGCCCGGTGATGTAGACGCCGTAGAGTGCGAGGAAGATCGCGCCCGTGAGGAACCCCACCTTGCGGCGCAGGAACACCACCAGCGTGATGAGGATGGCCGCCAGCCCCATCGCCCAGTTTGCGTAGCCGGTGAAGTCGGTGGACAGTGACTGGTGCGGCGCCAGCAGCGACACCGCCCCGCCCACGCCCAGCACGTTGAAGATGTTGGAGCCGAGGATGTTGCCCATCGCCACGTCGCTCTGCTTGCGCACGGCCGCCGCGATGCCCACGCCCAGTTCCGGCAGCGACGATCCGACAGCCAGCAGCGTCAGGCCAACGATCTCCTCGCGCATGCCCGTCTCGGCTGCCAGCGAGATGCCGCCATCGATGAGCAGTCGCGAGCCAAGCGGCAGGCCGACCAGTCCGATCAGGATCAGCGTCGTCATGCGCCAGAACGGCGTATACATGATCGCCTTGTCCTCGGGCGTGTCCTCGGTGTGGTCGGTGCGGTTGATGAACCACGCGATGATCGCATAGACCGCCAGGACCGCGAGGAAGATCGCGCCGACAACCGGGTTGAGGCCGACGACCAGCGTCACGCCGATCCACGCCGCCGTCACGCAAAGCATGAAGAACGCCGTCATCCGCATGCGCGGCGAGTTCGTCGCGATCGGGAAGATTATCGCCGGCAGCGCCAGCACCAGCCAGATGTTGGCGATGTTGGAGCCGATGATGTTGCCATGCGCGAGGCCCGGCTTGCCCGACAGCGCGGCCTGGATGCCGATCAGGAATTCCGGCATCGACGTGCCGAAGCCGACGATCAGGATGCCGACCAGAAGCGGCGAGACGTTTGCCTTGAACGCCGCCGCGAGCGCGCCGCGCACGAGGCAGTCGCCCGAATACATCAGGATCGCGAAACCGATGACGAGAAAAGCGATGGATCCCGCGAGCATGGCCAGCCTGTCAGGCTAGGATTCAATCGAGACGGCGGTATTCGATGAGATTGAGGATCGCGAAAATCGCGACAACAGCACCGATCGCGTAAACAGCCGCCATGACATACTCCCTCGATCCACCCGGCCCCGAAGCAATACGGGGCTTGCTTGAGTCTGGTCTTGATCTCTTCTTAGCCCGCTTGGGCGTGCGAGGCTATGGCAGGAAAGACCGCAGACCTTGAGGAAACCAACGTTCCGCGACCGGGCTTTTCAGGCTTTCTGGCGCATGCGCAGGCCAGCGACGCTGGGCGTGCGCGGCGTGGTGGTGAATCAACAGGCACAGGTGCTGCTGCTGCGCCACACCTATACCCCCGGCTGGCATTTTCCAGGAGGCGGCGTCGAGCGCGGCGAGACGTGCGGCCTATCCCTGTGCCGGGAGCTGATGGAGGAAGCGGGAATTGAAGCGGCCGAAAGCGCGCTGGATCTTGTTTCGGTGCACGCCAATCACGCGTTTTTCCCGAACGATCATGTGCTGCTGTACCGTGTGCGCACGTGGAGTCAGCGCGAGGCCACCCAGCGGGGCGAGATCGCCGAAATCAGGTTCGTCGATCCCTTGAATCCGCCCGCGGAAGTCTCCCGCGGCACGAAAAACCGCCTCGACGAACTGTTCGGCGGCAAGCCCGCCAGCCCGCTCTGGTAAGCCCCTGGGCTGACACCGGACTGTCACATCCCCAGTTTGCACCCCTAACCGCCATTGATTTACGGTAATGTTTGGTCATCACTGCTGGCCGGTACGTGGAGACCATGATGCGCCTTGCCTGGATCGCCCCGCTCTCGTTCAGCCTGGCTCTCGCCGGCTGCGGTGCATCCGATCCGAGCGCGCCGCCGGTAGTCACCGGTTCGCTCGAAGGCGATGCTGCGCTCGTCGCTTCCGCACAGACGATCAGCGATGCGGTCGGCGGATGCGTGCATGCCGCGCCGAGCAAGATGGAATCGAAAGTCATCGGCCTCGAGAACGGCGCCATCGTGATGCTGGCGTGCAGCGAAAGCGAATACTCCTACACGCACCGCCTCTTCTCCATCCGCGCCGGCAAGCCGCCCGAGCTTCTCTCGATCCCCGACTATGACGGCACATGGTATGCGGCCGACCAGGCCAGCATGGCCGAACTCGACGCGGGCGCCGGCGTGCTCACCACGCTGCGCAAGGGCGGCGGTAAGGACACCTGCGGCTCCGAAGGCCGCTACCAGTGGAATGGCGAACGCTTCACCGTGCAGGAGATGCACTGGCAGGACTGCGCCACCACCCAACTCACCGGCCCACCCTTCCCCGTCGTGTGGCCGACGCAGGTCGGCTCGGACGTAGACCCCAACGGCGCAACGCCGGCACCGTAGCTGTCTACCCTCGCGGTTCGACGAGCGACGACCACGAAAAAGGGCGGCCCATCAGGACCGCCCTTTCTACATTCTATGACTGGAAGACCTACTCCACCGTCTCAGCTTCCGGCTTTTCCTTCGCCGTTGGCTTCGGGTCGGCAATGAACTTGAACGACAGTTTTTCGGGGTCGTTCTTGTCGACATCGATCTTCACACCGCCGCCCTTGGCGAGCGATCCGAACAGCAACTCGTCCGCCATCGGCTTCTTGATGTGCTCCTGGATGAGCCTGCCGAGCGGCCTGGCGCCGAACGCCTCGTCATAGCCGCGCGTGGCGAGCCATTTGCGGGCCTTCGTCGTCAGGGCGATGGTCACGTTGCGGTCCGCAAGCTGGGCTTCCAGCTGCAGGATGAACTTGTCCACCACCTGCTCGATGATCGCCGGCGTGAGCGCGCCGAAGGTGATCGTGGCGTCGAGGCGGTTGCGGAATTCCGGCGTGAACAGGCGCTTGATTGCCTCTTCGTCCTCGCCTTCCCGCTTGCCGCGGCCGAAGCCGATGGATTCCTTGGCGGCGTCCGACGCCCCGGCGTTCGTGGTCATGATCAGGATCACGTTGCGGAAGTCGACTTTCTTGCCGTTGGCGTCCGTCAGCGCGCCGTTGTCCATCACCTGCAGCAGGATGTTGAACAGGTCCGGGTGCGCCTTCTCGATCTCGTCGAGCAGCAGCACGCAGTGCGGATGCTGGTCGACGCCGTCGGTCAAGAGGCCGCCCTGGTCGTAGCCGACATAGCCCGGAGGCGCGCCGATCAGGCGGCTCACCGTGTGGCGTTCCATGTACTCCGACATGTCGAAGCGCAGCAGCTCCACGCCCTGGAGCGAGGCAAGCTGCTTGGCCACTTCCGTCTTGCCGACGCCCGTGGGGCCCGAAAAGAGATAGCAGCCGATCGGCTTGTTCGGTTCACGCAGGCCCGCACGCGCCATCTTGATGGCGGTCGCGAGCGCGCCGATGGCGGCGTCCTGGCCATAGACCACGCGCTTGAGATCGGTCTCGAGCGACCGAAGCTGCTCGGCGTCCGACTTGTTGACCTGCTTTGTCGGAATGCGCGCCATCTTCGAGATGACGATCTCGATCTCGCGCGCGCCGATCTGTTTGCGACGCTTGGCTTCCGGAACCAGCCACTGGCTGGCGCCCGCCTCGTCGATCACGTCGATCGCCTTGTCCGGCAGTTTCCGGTCGGTGATGTACTTCGCTGACAGGTCCACCGCCGTGCGGATGGCCTCGTTGGTATACTTCAGGCCATGGAATTCCTCGAAGTACGGCTTGAGGCCCATGACGATCTTGATCGAGTCTTCGATGGTCGGCTCCACCACGTCGATCTTCTGGAAGCGGCGGGCGAGCGCCCGGTCCTTCTCGAAGTGCTGGCGGTATTCCTTGTAGGTGGTCGAGCCCATGCAGCGGAGTTGGCCACTCTGCAGCGCCGGCTTCAGCAGGTTCGACGCATCCATCGCGCCGCCGGAAGTCGCCCCGGCGCCGATCACGGTGTGGATCTCGTCGATGAACAGCACGGCTTTCGGCTGCTCCTCGAGCTCCTTCACAACGGCTTTCAGGCGCTCCTCGAAGTCGCCACGGTATCTCGTCCCGGCAAGGAGAGCGCCCATGTCGAGCGAGAAGATCACCGCGTCCGCAAGGATCTGCGGGGCTTCCCCGTCGACGATCTTCTTGGCGAGGCCTTCGGCGATCGCCGTCTTGCCCACGCCCGGGTCGCCCACGAGCAGCGGGTTGTTCTTCCGCCTGCGGCAGAGCACCTGGATCGCGCGCTCGACTTCGGCATGGCGGCCGATGAGTGGATCGGTCTTGCCCTGGCGGGCCTTCTCGTTGAGGTCCACGCAATAGGCGGCCAGCGCCTCGCCCACCGGTTTGGTCGTTTCGTCCTCCTTCTCGCCCGCGCCTTCGACCGGCTTGGGCTTGGACATGCCGGGCTTCTTCGCCACGCCGTGGGAAATGTAGTTCACCGCGTCATACCGCGTCATGTCCTGCTCTTGCAGGAAGTAGGCGGCATGGCTGTCGCGCTCGGCGAAGATCGAGACCAGCACGTTGGCGCCCGTCACTTCGTCCTTCGACGAGCTCTCGACGTGCAGCACGGCCCGCTGCACCACGCGTTGGAAGGCGGCGGTCGGATGCACCTGCCCGCCATCCTCGACGACGAAGCTGGCGCAGTCATTGTCCAGGTAGTTGGCGAGATCGCGCCGCAGCTTCTCGATATCGAGCTTGCAGGCGGTCATCACCTCGGCTGCGTCTTCGTCCTCGGTAAGGGCGAGCAGCAGGTGTTCCAGCGTGGCGTACTCGTGCTTTCGCTCGGCGGCCAGGTGGAGTGCTCTTTCGAGCGCGCGTTCAAGAGAGGGCGTCAGGGATGGCATTTCGTTTGACTAATCCTCACGTTCCATCGTGCATTGGAGGGGGTGTTCGTTCCGCCGCGCCAGGTCGAGGACCTGCGCGACCTTCGTTTCGGCCACGTCGTATGGATAGACCCCGCAGACGCCCACCCCGTAGTTGTGGACGTGAAGCATGATCCGAGTCGCTTCCTCCCGCGACTTGTTGAAAAAGTGCTCGAGCACGAGCACCACGAACTCCATCGGCGTGTAGTCGTCGTTCAGCAGCAGCACCCGGTAGAGCGACGGCTTCTTCGTTTTCGGCTTCGTCTTGGTGGCGACGCCGAGCTCCTTGTTGGTGCCCGGAGGCGCCGGTGGTGTTGGTGAACGCTTGTCCGCCATGGGTCCTATGTGGGTATTCGAGGTCGATTTCGCCGGAGGTCGCCGATCCGCAGGGCTGGTAAACCCCGGCTGTGCGGCTCCTATTAGATATTAATCCGGCGGCTGTGTGGAAGGGGGCAAGCCGCGAACAGCTCCAGCCGCGCCTGCCTGGCGCGGTTTCCGGGCTGTGAAGCTGGTCTTGCGGCATGTGCTGGCCCCCCGAAGGTTCAGGACTGCTTTCAGGCCTGCGGCAACCTTGCACGGTTCATGCACGATTAAGCGAAGATGGGTTCTACTGTTCCCGCCAGAGACTACATGAGGTGGTCAGGTAAACGGCGGGGACGCGGCAAATACGTTCAACCCTGCAATTGAGGGGTGACGTGGGTTAAAGATTGGGTAAGTTCACTATCGGACCCTCAATCGTCTTTGTATGTGCTCTGAAAGAGGATTCCGTCCCGTATGAAGACGCAGTTCCCAGTCTTCTCTGTTAGGCATGTCTCGTGGATCCGGAAGGTGCTTGCCGCAGCCGCCGTTGTGCTGCTGGCTGCGTCACCCGCATGGGCTGGTAAATACGCCTCCATCGTCATCGATCTCGATACGGCGCAGGTGCTTCACGCCCGCGACGCCGACGAAACCCGTTATCCGGCCTCCCTGACCAAGGTGATGACGCTTTACCTGGTCTTCGACGCCCTGGACTCCGGCAAACTCAAGCTTTCCGAGCGGATCACGGTCTCCAAGGCCGCTTCCCGCCAGCAGCCGTCCAAGCTCGGCCTCAAGGCCGGCGCGACCATCAAGGTCGAGGATGCGATTCGCGCCCTGGTAACCAAGTCCGCCAACGACGTTGCCGTTGTGTTCGCCGAGAAGCTGGGCGGCGGCACCGAAAAGAAGTTCGTCGCCAAGATGAACGCCAAGGCCAAGGAACTCGGCCTTGAGAACACCACCTTCCAGAACGCCTCCGGCCTGCCCAACAAGAAGCAGGTCACCACGGCGCGCGACATGGCCAAGCTGGCCGAGGCGATGTTCCTCGACCACAAGGACCGGTACAATTACTTCTCCCTGCCCACGTTCACCTGGAACAAGCGGAAGTACGAGAACCACAATACCCTGCTGAAGAAGGTCCAGGGCGTGGACGGCATCAAGACCGGCTACACCAACGCCTCCGGCTACAACCTGATGGCCTCGGCCGAGCGCAACGGCCACCGTGTGGTCGCTGTGATGCTCGGCGGCTCGTCGGGCAAATCCCGCGACCAGCACGTCGCGGACCTGCTGGAAGCAGCTTTCCTCGAAATCACGGGCGTCGCGACGGCCGGCCTGGCCGACCTGCGCGAGCGGATCTCCTTCGGCGAGCGCGGTAACGCCTCGGCCGACGACCTCGCCCTCGCCCAGCTCCGCCGTTTCAGCGATCCGGACGCTACGCTGGTTTCGGCCAAGGGCCCGGCCCTGGTCGCCGCCCTCGACGACGAATCCTCCGATGAAGCTACCGGCTCCACCGAGGAAGGCGACGAAGAAGGCGTTCTCGTTGCCGAAGGCGACAGCGAGGGTGGAACCGAGCAGGGCTCCGCCGCCGAAGAAGCTGCCCCGGCTGCCAGCGTCACCGCCGCGCCGGTCGCCGCCACGCCGATATCGGCCCCGGTCGAGCCGCCTGCCCCGGCAGTCGAGCAGATCGCAATCACCAGCGAGTACATTCCGCCCGCCGGCACGCCGTAGTCCCCGGTTTTCAGCCTATTTCACACGCTTCCAGCGCAGCGGCTTGCCGCCATCGCGGATGACGTCGCCGCGCGCTTCCGCGTCGAGCTGGACCGTCTTCATCCACCATCCCGAGGTCGAGCCGAACTCCGGCAGCGCCTTGCGCATGCCCTCGAACATCTCGGTCTGCGTCATCCCCGGTCCCGTCTTCGGCAGGAACCCCAGGAACGCCTTCCGCGCCGCCGCATACTTCACCGCATCGCGCGGATAGGTCTTCCCCGGCGCATTGACGTTCAGCGTCAGGATGGTCTTGGAGGCCGCCGCCTTCGCGGCAGGCTTCTTCTTCGCAATCGCCTTGGCGGTCTTTGCTGCCGGTTTCTTGGCCATGCGCCAGATAACCAAAAGCAAGCCGCGCTGTCATCTCACGCCGTCGGCAAGCCCGCTCTAGTGGCCTACAGGCGTCAGAGACGCATCGAAATAGGGGAATGAAACCGCTCGAATCCGCAGGTTAAGGACGCGGGCCGAAAACTTTTTCAGAAAAAGATTCTGAAGCCCGACAAGCGCTTGCACGGATTTCCGCCGAAAACCGTTCCGAATAATCGTGCAAGTTACGCAACCGGGTCCCGGGCCATCGGATAATGCCGCCCATGACCCAGGCACTTTCACGCGCAAATTGGAGTCGGACCCCTTCGCTCACCGGGCTTTGGCTCGAGGCGCTGCTGCGCGGAATCGCGATGCTCTGGTCAAACGTCGCCGCAACCTTCCGGATTCGCCCCAGCCATCCCGCTCGTGAATGCCACACGATGCAGACGCCTCAGGCTCTGCCCGGAGAGACGCGCGACAATCTGGAGAACGAAACGGCTGCTGCAAGCAGCCAGACTGCCAAAGCCCTCACGACGTGCGCGTCTCGAAGGCGTGAGATGCGCAGCATCGAACGCGGGCTCACCGGCGGTTGCCATGGAGGAGCGCCGGGGTTCGCCTCCGGCGAACGCCCGGCTCTTGTTGGTGTTGTTAGCATTGTTAGCAACGTTGGAATCCCGTTTCCAACACGCGCGCCAATCGCAAGTTAGGCGCGCCTACGCCCCGCAAAGCCCAGCCCGCAGCCCAAGCTGCGAGATCGCGAATCCGCGCCTAGAAGTTCATTTCCTTGCCTTCGAGGCCCGGAAGCTTCAGCACGATCATGATGTCGCGGATTTCCTGGCGCGCCGCCACATGGCTCATCGTGAAGGCGACGCCCGAGCCGGCATCTGTCAGGTCCAGCAGCGACAGCCCCATCGGGAACAGCTCACGGTAGATCACCCGCTCAGACAGCCCCGGCGCGATTCGGAAGCCGATGCGGCGGGAGAGGTTGTCCAGCGCCTCGCCGACGCGCTGCTTGTTCTTGGCGTCCAGCGGCGACATGCGGTTGCGCATCACGACCCAGTCGATCGGCTTGCGCGTGGCCTGCGCCTTCTGCTTGCGGCACTCCCAGACCAGCTCGGCGTAATAACTCGGGCGCGCCACTTCCAGCGTCTGCGGGTCGACATCGCCCAGCAGGTCGAAATCGACGAACGAGTCATTCAGCGGCGTGATCAGCGTGTCGGCCGACGAATGGGCGAGGCGCGACAGGAATGTGTCGCCGCCCGGCGCATCGACGATGATGAAATTGCACTTCTCCGACAGGCGCTTCAGGCTGTCATGGAAGTGTTTTGCTTCTTCCTGCTCGGCCGCATCGAGGTCGCGCGCCTGGCTGGCGTCGATCCGCACCATCTCCGGCATGGGCAGCGGCGCGCCGGTGTTGCGGATCCAGCGGGCGCGGTTCTCCAGATAGCGGGCCAGCGAACGCTGGCGGACGTCGAGGTCCATGATCCCGACCGTCATCCCCATGCGCAGCAGGGCGATCGACAGGTGCATGGCGACGGTCGACTTGCCCGCCCCGCCCTTCTCGTTGCCGATGACGATCGTATGCGCCAGCCGGGTGGCGGCGGAAGAATCGCTCTCGAGGGTTGCAGCGGGCGCTGTCATCGTCTCGGCCATCCGTCAGTACGCCCGTACCGGCGCAGCCACACGGCATGCGCCATCCAGGGCCGAGAGTTCAACACACAAGGAATTCACAGCGGCTTCGCTGGCCAGCGGACCCGCGATCAGGCGGGTATCCTGGCCTTCGGTGCCATAGCGGGGCGACAGGCCCGCCAGTTTCTTGGCCAAAGCCAGCCTTTTCCAGCCCGCCTCGGCGGCGGCCTGGTTGCGGAAGGAACCCAGTTCCGCCTCGTAGAACAGGGAGGAGGCTGAATTCAGTTTGGGCGCCGGGGCGTATAGCCGCGCCAGCCGAACGGAATTCTCGATCGCCGGGTCGGTTTCGGGGGCGTCGTTCATGGCGGTGGCGATGAACAGGTCCGCCTGCTCGGGCAGCGGGCCCATCACTTCCAGCGCCTTGCGCAGGTTGGTGAGTTCGCCGTTCAGCGCCTCGACCTGGTATTCCAGCGCCTCGATGCGCTCGGCGGAGGTCCTTGGAGCGCTTTGTTCGGTGAATTTTGGCGCTTCTCCGATCAGCGGCTCGGGCCGGCTGGGCCCAAGCTCGGCCGGCGCTAGTTTCGCGCAGGCAGCCGCAGCCAGTGCGACAACACTGATGCCTACAAACCTGAGATAACTGACTAACACTGCACGCATTCTCTCAAGATCGGTCGTGCCGGTTAAGGACCTATAAAACCTGCGGCGGCGCGCGCGATTGATCGCGAACCCGCAACGGGCTTAGAAGCGCGCTCCGGAACCCCCGCGGGGCGGCGATTCCAGAGCGGAAATTGTCTGAAGGGGTCCTGCTTGCCTAAACGTCCCACACTTACTGTCGCAAGGACCCGCGCAGAGGCTAAGGATTGGTATAGGGCGCAGCGTGCGGCCGGCAAACGTATCGCCTTTGCACCGACCATGGGGGCCCTCCACGAGGGCCACACCAGCCTGATCAGGCTGGGTCTCCAGAAGGCCGATGTGGCCGCCTCCTCCATTTTCGTGAACCCGGCGCAATTCGCCGCCCACGAAGACCTCGCCACATACCCCCGCACCGAGGAAGCCGACCTCCAGAAACTCGCCGAAGCTGGTTGCACCTTCTGCTACTGCCCCTCGGCCTCCGAGATGTACCCGCCGGGCGACTCCACCCGTGTCATCGTGAAGGATCTTTCCCACATCCTCGAAGGCGAAGTCCGCCCGCACTTCTTCGAAGGTGTCGCCAGCGCGGTCGCCCGCCTGTTCCTGCATGTCAGCCCGGACGTCGCCGTGTTTGGCGAGAAGGATTACCAGCAGCTCCTCGTCATCCGCCGCATGACGCAGGATCTCGGCTTCGGCATCGAGATCCTGGGCGGACCGACCATCCGCGAAGCGGACGGCCTCGCCATGTCCTCCCGCAACGCCTACCTCGCTCCCGAAGAGCGCGCCATGGCTGCCGAAGTCTCCCGCGTCATGCGCAACGCCGCGCTTAGGATCGAAGCCGGCGAATCCATCCGCACCGTCACGGACATCGCCAAGACCGACCTGATGGCAGCCAGCTATTCCAGCGTGGACTACATCGAAGCCCGTCGTGCCGACACCCTCGCCCCCTTCGGTGGCGATGTCGCGCCCGCCGGCACAAGCGGCCGCCTGCTCATCGCCGCCCGCCTGGGCAAGACGCGCCTCATCGACAACATGGCGTTCCAGCGGAAGAACGGCGACGCGAAGTAGTCGCCTACCAGGCCAGCGCCTCCTTCAGCGCCTGCTCGAGATCCGCCGACAGCGCCGGACCCTTGCCATCGAGGTCCGCGGGCGCGTCTCCCGGCTCGAGATATCGCCACCCCTGGAAGGGCCGCTTCTTGCGCGGCTTGGTGCGCACCAGCTCAGGATCGAGGTGGATGCGGCACATCGGTTTGCCGTCCTTGTCCTTCACCGTCTCGAACCCGATGATCCGCTGGCGCACGATGGTGAAGTGCTTGATTACCCAGTACAGCGAGCCGCCGTCCAGCATCTCGTCCGCCCGCTTCGGATGCATCCGCGTGTCATGGAAAGGATTGGCGGGCTTGCCGTTTTTCGCACGTTCCTTGGCGCGCTTGACCTGCCATTCCAGCAGGTCGTCGACAGTCTCGACGCCAACGCACAGCTTGATCATATGAAGAGCCATGGGCCGGAAACTATCCGGACTCCCCCGCCCCGCAAGGCGCTACTGGAGTTTGGCTGTGAATCCCGTGGGATAGGAATCAGTGCGGGACGCAAGGTCCTGCTCGGCATCGCCCGCGAGCCCAAAGGCCACGTCTGTGAGCGTCACCTTGATCGTCCGGGTCTCGCTGAAGCCCCAGCGGCCGCCCCTGGCCTCAAGGTCGTAGCCCAGAACGTAGGACACACCCCAGCGCTCCGAATAGGCGAATTGGTAGTTCTGCGTGTACTCGCTGATCGTCGTGCCATCGTCGAGCCGCACCGGCTTGTCGATGTTGTACTCGAGCTTCGACAGATATCCGTTGCCGGGATCCAGCATCAGAGTGCCGACCATCCGTGAGGAGAATTCCTTGTCGAGCGGACCGTCATTGGCGGAAATCTTGTGGCGGAACGAAATCGCCATGGCATCTGCCCTGTCGGTGACGCGCGCCTCGCCCAAGCTCTGCCGCAGGTTGTCGGCGAACAAGCGGCAGTCTGCCTGCCCTTCGTCCTTCCAGCCCTGCACCACGGCGTCGAGTTCCTCGTCCTCGCCATAGGTCATGGTGATCTTGAACTGCTCGCCGGCGGGCGCATAGGGATCGTACTCGATCTGCCGCACGGCCTTGCCGCTTACCAGCCGCGCGCGAAACGTCGCACGCAGCGCTGGCGGCGGCTCCACCGCATCCAACGCACGTTCGAGGGCAAGCTCCGGAGGCAGGCCGCCCCAGGTCACCGCAAAGAGAAGAAGAGACGCGGACATGACTGGTATCCGTCCCGAAAACCGGCGAGCGCGCTACAGCCCAGACCGTCGCGACGGAATATGGCCGGATTGCGCCACCGCCCATTAATTCGGGCTGTTTACTGCTGACGCCGAGGGTGCAACCGGAGTGATGAACGATTCCCGAACGCCGCGCGGCGCGACAAAGGCGCCCGCTTGTTTATTCCGGGATCGGTTCGAGCCTGACCAGCACGACGCCTTCGGCCGTCTGCGATCCCGCAACCGCCGAAACCTCCGCGATTTTTCCATCGCGCGGTGCGATAAGCGTGTGCTCCATCTTCATGGCTTCCATGACGACCAGCGGCTCGCCCTTCCTTACCTCGCGCCCGGCCACAGCCTTAACCTCAAGCACCTTGCCCGGCATCGGCGATCGAATGTCATCGCCCGCGGCAACACCATCCAGCACGTGGCTGTATTCCGGACGGCGCAACGCAATCGCCCTGCCCTTCATGAACATCACCGGCCCATCCGCCAGAACACGCACCACGCCCATGACATCCGCGCCATCGACAGCGCCCGAGACGATCACGCCGCCCAGAATCTCCGCAGCCTCGACATCGACCTCGAAAGTCTCCGCACCGATATGGGCGCGTTCAACACCGTCATCGTCACGGACAAGGCGAACGGAATGCGTCTCCCCATTGATGTCGAAGATGAAGGTGGATTGCGGCGCTGCGTTCACGCGGAAGCCGTCGCCTACGTCCCACGGATCTGCGGCGTTGGTGTGAAGCGCCTGCAGGCCGATGGCGCCAAGGATCAGGGCGTCGGCAAGCTCCACGTCATCCGGCGAGGCCAGCTCGTTGATGTTGGCTTCGACGAGGTTGGTGGTGGCGATGCCTTCGCGCGCTTCGGGATGATCAAGCAGGTTGGCGAGCATGGCGGCGTTGGTCGTCACCGGCCAGATCTCGGCAAGCCGCAGCCCCTCACCCAGCGCATCCATGGCGCCGTCGCGCGTCGGCGCATGAGCGATCGCCTTGGCGATCATGCTGTCATAGGTGGCGGGGACGACATCGCCCTCTTCCACCGCGCTGTCGAGGCGCAGGATCGCGCCACCGCCGGGATCATCGCCAAAGGACGAGAGATCGAACGCTTCAAGACGGCCCGAGCTGGGCAGGAAGCCGCGCGACGGATCCTCCGCGCAGAGACGCGCTTCAACCGCATGTCCCTTGAGCTTGATCTCCGACTGCGCAGGCAGCTTGCCGCCCGAGGCGACATGAAACTGCAGCTCGACCAGATCCAGGCCGGTGATCATCTCGGTGACCGGATGCTCCACCTGCAGCCGCGTGTTCATCTCCATGAACCAGAAACCGTCCGGCCGCAGCGCGCCCGAACCGTCAACGATGAACTCGATCGTGCCGGCGTTGCGATAGCCGACCGCCTTCGCCGCCATCAGCGCCGCATCCGTCATCGCCTTTCGCACAGCCTCGGTCATGCCCGGCGCCGGCGCTTCCTCGATCACTTTCTGGCGGCGGCGCTGCAGCGAGCAATCGCGTTCGAACAGGTGGATGTAGTTGCCGTGATTGTCGCCGAAGACCTGTACTTCGATGTGACGCGGGCTCTCAATGAACTTCTCGACCAGCACCCGATCATCGCCGAAGCTCGCCCTGGCCTCGCGCTGCGCGCTGGTCAGCGCATCGTCGAAGTCCTTGTCGGCGTCCACGCGCCGCATGCCGCGTCCGCCGCCGCCGGCGATGGCCTTGATCAGGACGGGATAGCCGATCTTCTTCGCGGCGGCCTTCAGCGTCTTCAGAGCCTGGTCTTCGCCGTGGTAGCCAGGCGTGACGGGCACGTTGTGCTTTTCCATCAGCGCCTTGGCGGCGTCCTTGAGGCCCATCGCGCGAATGGCCTCCGGCGGCGGGCCAATCCAGGTGAGCCCCGCCCTGCCAACCGCCTCGGCGAAGCCCGCATTCTCCGACAGGAATCCATACCCTGGATGGATCGCCTCCGCGCCGGTATCGAGCGCGGCTTCGATGATGCGGTCGCCCTTGAGATAGCTTTCGGTGGCGGCTGCCGCGCCAATCCAGACAGCCTCGTCGGCGTCGCGCACGAAGGCAGCTTCCGCGTCCGCGTCGGAATATACAGCAACCGTCCGCATCCCGAGTCTTCGGGCGGTTCGCATGATGCGTCGGGAAATTTCGCCGCGGTTGGCGATCAGGATCGAAGAGAACATGGCGCGGACCCTAGTGGGGCGGATGAGTCCTCACAAGGTCTCACCCTACGCTATCCGGCCAGCCCCAGGATCAGGATCGCTACAAGGAAGATGGTGAGAGCGATCGCCGAGAAAATCAGCTGCACCGGTAGCCGCCACATCGCAGAAAACCACCCCAGGCCATACCCGCCCTTGAGATGGAAAAAGGAATGGACCAGCGCCGCCAACAGCAGCGGCGTCAACACAATACCCATGGCGCCCGGAATCAATCCGAGCAGTGCGATGCCAATCAACAGCAGCGATACGAACGAAAGCGAATAGAGGATGTAGACCACGTGGTCGAACAGCGTGACTCCACGCCTCCAAAGGAACATCAACCACACGAAGGGCAGCGAGATCGGCACCAGCAGGAAAGCGAAGTTGTCCGCCGCGTTCTGCACCTTGTAGACGGCCAGCTCGGGGTTGCGCAGGTTCTCCTCGATCTTCCGATCGAGCGCAGGCCAGCCTGTGTCCGCATTCCACCCCTCCCGCTCACCGGCCGAACGGATTTCATCGTAGACGGATACGTCGCTATCCAGTTTCAGGCCGCTTTCCAGCGCCGGCCCATCCGCGCTTGCGGGAGGTGCAGCGCCCGATGCGCCTGCCTCCTTGGCAGTGTTCTGCTTGATGGCTTCCAGCGCCGCGCGCAAGCCGCGCAGGGCGCCTTCCGTGTCACGCACGTCACCGCGCGCCTCGTTGATGTCTCCGGTTTCGGCGCCCGAACTTTCCAGCTCTGTCACCTTGGCCTGCGCTTCCACCAGCTCGCGCTCCAGCTCCGCGACGCCGGTCGCGAGATCCTCCATCTCGGCTTCACCGCCCGGAACGCCGATGCGCGAACCACCGACGGCCTCAAACACGAGGATCATCGCGAAGACGGAGAGCAGGAACATCGCCAGCGGCGAAATGTAACGCGCTCGCTTGCCGTGGATGTAGTCATGCGTCAGCTGCCCAGGCCGGAACAGCAGCAGGGGCAGCGTGCGCCATGCGCGCGTATCCAGATGGAAGAGGTTGTGCAGGAACTCCGCGGCCATGTGGCCGAGCTTGCGATGCACGTGCGCAGGCTGGCCGCATTTCGCGCAATAGTTACCGGTAAGCTCGGCGCCGCAGTTGATGCACGGTCCGTGCGCCTGCTTGCGCGTCTCGGGGCGCTCGATGGCGGACGTGACGAGGCCGGCGGTGACCGCCGCTCCCGCCGCTTCAATCTCCGTTCCCATTGCTTTTCCCTCCCTTCCCACCTTTCCCCGCCGAATGGACCGAGGCCACCAGCACAAAGCTGATGATCATCAAAAGATACCATGAGCCAAGCTTTTCAACCGACACGGGATGCCAGCCGTCGCCCTGGCTCGGATAGACCCACGCCCGCGCAAACGTCCCGAGATTCTCGGCAAACCATATGAACAGCGCGACCAGTACAAACCCGACCACCAGCGGGAGCGGGCGCTCGCGCTCATCCGGCCGAAAATGGACGAAGGACAGCCCATAGATCAGCACGCTGGCGATGAAGAGACCGATGCGAATGTCGGGCAGATAGTGGTGCGCAAAGAAGTTGGCGTAGACGCTTGCCGCCAGGAGTACCTGCAGCCAGATCGGCGGAAACCGCGTGAACCGGAAATCCAGAATGCGCCACGTGCGCGCTATGTAGCTGCCGACGGACGCATACATGAATCCCGAGAACAGCGGCACGCCGGCGATGCGCAGGAACGACTCTTCCGGGTAGATCCACGATCCCACGTCTGTCTTGAAGATCTCCATGATCGTGCCGACAATGTGGAAGACGAAGATCACACGCGCCTCTTCCCACGTCTCCAGCTTCGTCGCGAGCATGGCGGCCTGGATCGCCAGCGCGGCGAGCGTCAGGAAGTCGTAGCGGGGAAGCGGCGCATCATCCGGATAGAAGAGGTGCGAGCCGACCAGCAGCGCCAGCATCAGGCCGCCGAACAGGCAGGCCCAGGCCTGTTTCACGCCGAACGAGACGAACTCGAAAACGAACCTCGTGAAGGGCCCGCGCACGAAGGCTGCGCGCCATGCCTCGCGGCGGGCGTGAAGCCAGGTCTCCAGCTTAAGCCGGCGCGACATCCGTCCCCCGTCGCTGACTGCTTACTTGGCCCAGCTCGGCTTACGCTTCTCGAGGAAGGCGGAGAGGCCTTCCTTGCCCTGCGGGCTGACGCGGCGATGGGCGAGACGCTTGGCGGTCAGGTGGCCAAGCACCGCGTCGATCGGCTCGCCCTGCACCGTCGCGATCAGGTCCTTGGTGTCGGCGATCGCGGCGGGCGATGCGCCATAGACCAGGTCGGCATAGTGCTCCAGCAGCTTGTCCATCGCGGTCTCGTCTTCGACCACGTGATGGATCAGACCGATCCTGGCCGCAACGTCGGCGTCGAAACGTTCCGCGGTGACGAACAGCGAGCGCGTCCAGCGCGGGCCGATGGCGTTGAGGATGTAGGGCGAGATCGTCGCCGGGATGATCCCGAGCTTCACTTCAGAGAAAGCGAAGATCGTTCCCTTCCGCGCGATGGCGATATCGGCTGCGGCGGCAAGGCCGCAGGCGCCCGCCATCGCCGCGCCATGCAGCAGCGCAATTGTGACCTGCGGCAGCTCGTAGCAACGGCGCAGCATCTCGGCCATCCCGTAGGCGTCTTCCTCGTTTTCCTTCTCGGTGTAGTCGCTGGCGGCCTTCATCCATTCGAGGTCCGCGCCTGCGGAGAACACGGTTCCCGCACCACGGATCAGCACCAGCCGGCATTCGGGATTCTTTTTCAGCGTCTCGAACGCATCCAAGAGCTCCTCGATAACCAGGGCGTTGAAGGCGTTGCGCTTGGCGGGCCGATTCAGCAGGACGACGGCCGTGCCTTCGGGCGATACGTCGAGTTCGATGGTCTCATACGCCATGGGAGTCTCCGGGTTTTGTTGGTAGATAGACCCCAGAACAGCTGGCGTCACCCGCCGGAATTCACGAATTCAGGCGCCGGACCTCAGTGACATTGCGCTGTTCATCGAGCTGGATCTCGATATCCGCGCGCCGGCCGCCCGCCATCATGTGCCGGGTGATGCGCTCATAGTGCTGGATGAAGCGGGCAATGCGGGCGCGGTCGGCGTCGGTCAGCGACTGTCCGAGCAGGCTTTCCTCTTGCTGGCAGCGCCAGTCGAGCACAACCTCGAAGGAAGGCGCCCGGATATAGAGGATCGCGTCGAGACGATTGAATATGTCCTGATACGCCCCGGCGAGATTGTCGTTCACCTCGCGTCGCCAGACGCTTTCGGCGTCGCTGTCGCCTTCCAGCTTGTTCACAGACGCCGAAAGCTCGGCATCGGCCTGAGGCGTCGCGCCCAGGCACCAGCCATCGAGCAGGATCAGCGACGGCTTGCCCTTGAAAACAGGCCGCCCGCTTAGATGCAGCGGGTTGTCTGTAACCTTGTCGAACCCGGGAAGCTGTGTGGCCGAACCGCCTTCGGCAGCCTGCAGATCATCCAGTGTTTCGTTGAGCTGCAGGAGATTGTGCGT
>JAUYPV010000103.1 GCA_030697555.1 Hyphomonadaceae bacterium | reverse complement strand
AGGTGATGGAATCCCACGCGTTCATGGAACGCCATGCTCTGCGGATTGGGCGGCTCTTCATTGACTTCGCAGGTCAGGCGCTCGTCGCCATTCCTCGCGCCGATCCGCGCGGCCTCGTCATAGAAGGCGCGGCCGACGCCCTGGCCCTTGGCGAACTCACTGACGGCGATGCGGTCGATATAGAGATGCCGGTCGAATTTCCGTTCGAACCAACCGTAATTGTCGCTCGGATAAGCCGAGCCGGGGCGGATCAGGATGAGGAAGCCACACGGCTTCCCATCCAGCTCCGCCACCAGCACCCGGTGCGCCCAGCCGGCGATGTCGGAAAAATCCTGCGCGGACATTTCCGACACGGACGGCGTCGACGCGGCGTTGAGGGCGAGGATGAAGGCCTCGTCCTCTGGTCCCGCGTCGCGGACAACAATGCCCGTTATTGGGCCCAAGCCGCTTACTCGGCGGCCGGGGCGGCTTCTTCAGCCGGAGCGTTCTTGGCTTCTGCGGCGGCGGCCTTGCGGGCTTCTTCGCGCTCGGTCACGCGAGCCGTGGCTTTCTCGCCCGGGATCGCGCGCTTCGGGTTGTTGCCGTGTTCCCACTTCACGAGGCCGGCGGCGCCGAGGAAACGAGCGACGCGATCGGTCGGGGTCGCGCCCTTCTTGAGCCATTCCTTGGCTTTCTCGAGATCGATCTGCACGCGCTTCTCGTCGCCCTTGGCGATCAGCGGGTTGTACGAACCGATCTTCTCGATGAAGCGGCCGTCGCGGGCAAAGCGCGAGTCGGCGATCACCACATTGTAGTACGGGCGATGCTTGGAGCCGCCGCGGGCAAGTCGGATCTTGAGGGACATGGTCTACCTTTCAGTTTTTGGTCTTCGAGTGGGTTGAGGTTGATGATCTGCGCAGGGCTTAGCTCTTGCCCTGCAGTTTCTCGTGATGGCGGATCACTTCCGTCACGATGAAGTTGAGGAATTTTTCGGCAAAGTCCGGATCGAGATCGGCCTCGCGCGCCAGCCGGCGGAGGCGTTCGATCTGCTCGGCTTCGCGCGTCTTGTCGGCCGGCGGCATGCCATGCGCCGCCTTGAGTTCGCCGACGGCTTTCGTGCGCTTGAAGCGCTCGGCCAGCATGTGGATGACGGCGGCGTCGATATTGTCGATCGACGAGCGCAGCCGTTTGAGATCGTCCTGCGGGTCGCTCATTTCTTCTTGTCTCCCCCACCGAGACCCGGAAGTCCCGAGCCGCCAAGACCGGGCAGGCCGCCGCCGCCCATGCCTGGAAGTTTCGGTGCGCCAGGACCGCCCATATTTTGAAGATTGCGCAGCGCCGCCTGGTTGACCTGCGGGCCGGGACCGGCGGGACCGCCGCCACCCATCATGCCGCCGAGCGCGCCGGCAAGGCCCTTCATGCCGCCCTTGCCAACCTTCTTCATCATGTCGGCCATAGTGCGGTGCATCTTCAGCACCTTGTTCACTTCGGCGACGTCGACGCCGGCGCCCGCCGCAATGCGGCGCTTGCGCGAGGCGGCGAGGATATCGGGCTTCTTGCGCTCATTCGGCGTCATCGAGAGGATGATCGCTTCCTGCCGCTGCAGCATCTTGTCGTTGATGTTGGCGGCGGCCATCTGTGCCTTCGCCTTCTGCACGCCGGGCATCAGATCCATCATGCCGCCAAGGCCGCCGAGCTTCTGCATCTGGCGAAGCTGGCCGGCGAGATCGTCGAGATCGAACTGCCCCTTGGCCATCTTCTTGGCCATGCGTTCGGCTTCGGCCTGGTCGATGTCCGCCTTGGCGCGTTCGACAAGGGCCACGATATCGCCCTGCCCGAGGATGCGGCCGGCAACACGGCGCGCGTCGAACACGTCGAGGCCGTCGAGCTTCTCGCCCGAACCGAGGAAGCGGATCGGCAGGCCGGTGACCGCGCGCATCGAGAGCGCAGCGCCGCCGCGCCCGTCGCCATCCATTCGGGTGAGGACGAGACCAGTGAGCGGCAGCCGCTCATGAAAGCGCCGCGCGGTTTCGACGGCGTCCTGGCCCGTGAGGGCGTCGGCGACAAGCAGCGTTTCCTGCGGCTTGGCGATCGAGGCGATCTCGGCCGCCTCATTCATCATCTGCTCGTCGAGCGAGGTGCGGCCCGCCGTGTCGAGCATCAGCACGACATAGCCGCCGAGCTTCGCCGCCTGGAGGGCGCGGCGCGCAATATCGGGCGGAAGCTGGCCCTCGACGATCGGCAGCGCATCGACGCCGGCCTGCCCCGCGAGCACGCGGAGCTGTTCCATCGCCGCCGGACGGCGCGTGTCGAGCGACGCCACGAGCACTTTCTTGCGCTCGGTCTCTTTCAGCCGCTTGGCGATCTTGCCGGTGGTCGTGGTTTTGCCCGAGCCCTGCAGGCCGGCCATCATGATGACGGCGGGGGGGCTATCGATCTTGAGCCGCTCCGGCTCCTCGTCGCCGCCCAGCACATCGACCAGCGCATCGTAGACGATCTTGACGACAAGCTGGCCCGGCTTGATCGAGCGGATGACGTTCTCGCCCACCGCCAGCGGCCTTACATCGTCGATGAATTTCTTGACGACCGAGAGAGCGACGTCAGCTTCCAGAAGCGCCACGCGGATCTCGCGCAGCGCTTCGTTGACGTCCTTCTCGGACAGCGCCCCGCGGCCGGTCAGGCCGTCGAAGATCGTCGAGAGCTTTCCTGTCAGCGCGTCAAACAAACCATCACTCCATTTCCGCGGCCAAACGCCAAAGCCAAACGACTTTTACCCCGCTGAGCGCAACGCGCTGGGCGGGGGACCTCGCCGGGCTCGTCCATCAGGAGATGGGGGCGTCCCGGTCAAAGCACAGGACCCGGTTTTCGGGCGTCTGCGCGGAAGGCGGGTTCCCTAGACCCCCTTGTGGAGAAGGTCAAGTTTCAGGCGTTTGACGGGCTTTTCGGCAGGTTCAGGAACATGCTGGCCAAAGACACGTTAGGCTGCGCTCCCTTTGCTCCCGCTGCAGCCTCACGGCCCCAACCATGCCCGCCTTCCACCTGCGTCACGCCACGACCTACGCGTTTTCTTCCCCCGTCAGCCTCGGGCCGCACCAGCTCTACCTGCGGCCCCGCGCCGACCACCGGCTGAAGCTGAACGCGTCCTCGCTGACCCTTTCGCCGCCGGCCGATGTAGTCTGGCGCAACGACCTCTATGGCAACTCCGTCGCCATCGCCCGCTTTGCCGCCCCGACGACGCAGCTCGACATCGTCAGCGAGCTGGACGTCGAGACCTTTCCCCGCAGCGAGGAGCAGCGGCGCATGCTGCAGGACACCTCGTCGGCCGGCCATGACCCGGCCTATTCCGAGCTGGAGGAGCGCTTGCTGGCGCCCTTCATCAATATCGGCACGGCCTCGAAATCGTCCGTCCGCGGCTGGATCGAGCGCGCCTCCGCCGGCGCCCGCAAGAGCCGGTATGAGCGCCTGCTGGAATGCGCCGCCCGCATCCGCTTCGAATTCGACTACCGCCCGCGCTTCGAGCCGGGCCTGCAATCGCCGCAGGATACGCTGCAGCTCTATTCCGGCACCTGCCGCGACTTCGCCGTCCTGATGATCGCCGCGGCCCGCACGCTCGGCTGCGCCGCCCGCTTCGTGACCGGCTATGTGTTCACACCGAATGCCGCGCCCGGATCCTCCTCACCCCACGCCTGGGCCGAGATCTACATTCCCGGCGTCGGCTGGATCGAACTCGACGCCACCAACGGGCTGGTCGATGACGGCGACTTGATCCCGGTCGCTTCGGCCAGCAGCGGCGAGGAATTGACTCCCATTTCCGGCGCCTTCGAAGGGATGGGCGTCTCCTCGACCATGACGGTCGCTGTCGACGTGATCAGGACGGACTCGCACGAATAGCGGAGATGCCCGTCGAGCGAGTGATCTTCGAATCTTTCTGTCATTTTAGATGAAGGCCGCGCGCGGTAGTGTTAACCAGATAACCAAGGGGCGCTCGATGGATGCAGCGCCCGATCGCTCATCCGAAAATTGGTCAGCGCAAGGCGTCGTCAGCGCCGGTCGCGCTCTGTAAGCGGTCCCCGTCCCCGGCGTAGCACCGGGCGAAGTGCGTTCGTTCGCGGATCAAGCGGTCGTCACTTTCCGATGCCCGACCTGGCTCAGCTAGGAGCGGGACATGAAGTTCTTCACGCGAATCCCAACGCAGGCTTTCATCGCCGTGCTGGCGGCAACAGGGCTCGGCGCATGTGGGGGCGGCAGCGAGAACGCGGAGGGGTTCGCGAGCGTGAACCCGTCGCCCCCATCCCCGCTGCCGCCTGCTCCGCCGCCGCCTCCACCACCTCCGCCGTCACCGCCGCCGCCTGCAGCGAGCCCGCAAGGCTATAACCTGGTGTGGTCGGAGGAATTCAATGGGAACGCCCTGTCGTCGAAGTGCTGGAGCTACTGGTGGAACCCCACCAACACACCAAACGAGATGCAGGCCTACACCAGCAATCAAAAAAACACCGTCGTGAAGGACGGGATGCTCAATCTCGCGGCTCACAAGGAGAATGTCACGGCCCAGGGCAAGACCTATTCGTATTCGTCGTCGCAGATCTATTCGGGCGGCAAGGGGATGTGGACCTACGGACGCTTCGAGGCGCGCATCAGGATTCCGAAAGGCGCCGGCGTTTGGCCCGCCTTCTGGCTGCTGCCCCAGGACAACTTCTATGGCGGCTGGCCACTGAATGGCGAGATCGACATCGTCGAATGGATCGGCCCGAAGCCGCGCGTGGTCTACAACACCGTCCACGGACCCGGGCCAGGCGGGTCCGGGCATGCATCCACGACAAAGGAGTATACCGCTGCAGCCGACGTCGGAGACGACTTCCACACCTACGGGCTGGAATGGACACCCACCGGCATGAAGTACTTCTTCGACGGCGCGCAGATAAACGAGATCACCACGTGGCCGCAGCCGACAGGCGCCGCCTTCCCGGCGCCTTTCGACCGACCCTTCTACATTGTCCTGAACCTCGGCATCGGCGGAGACTGGCCAGGCCCGCCAGACGCCAATACCGTCTTTCCCTCCACCATGTTGGTCGATTGGGTGAGGGTCTATCAGAAGTCCACGACATCGACGGCCGCGCCGGCTTCGTCCTGTTCCTGACCATGACAGTCGCGGTCGACGTGATCCGGGCGGATGCGCTGTAATAGCAGACTGGAGTTTTACTCCGGTGACGCCCCGGCGCATTGTCGGCTATCCGCCGGATCGCCGGTCTGTCCGGTCGAGGAAAATACCCATGCGCACCATCGGCCTGATCGGCGGGATGAGCTGGCAAAGCTCCAAGCTCTACTACGAACGCCTGAACCAACTCGTGGCGGACCGGTTGGGCGGTGCGCATTCCGCCAGCCTCGTGCTCGTCTCCATCGACTTCGACCCGCTCGCAAGGATGCAGGCGGAGGCCCGATGGCCGGAAGCCGGCGAGCTGATGGCTGACGCCACCCGCAGGCTCGAACGCGCCGGCGCCGAGGTGATCGCGATCGGCGCCAACACCATGCACAAGGTCGCAAGCCACGTGACGTCGGCGACCCGCCTTCCCCTGCTCCATATCGGGGATGCTCTGGCGAACGGCCTGCGCGCCGACGCGCGCTGCAAGCCCCTGCTCCTCGGCACGCGCTACACGATGGAAGACCCGTTCATGGTCGATCACCTCGCGGCGAAGGGGATCGAAGCGCTCGTGCCCTCCAAGCCCGAGCGCGATGCGCTGCAGGCCATCATCTATGACGAACTCATCAAGGGCATCGTCACCGACGCCTCGCGCAAGACCGTCCAGGCGATGATCGATGCGGCGGGGACACGCGAGGCCGACTCGGTGATCTTCGGCTGCACCGAGATCGGGATGCTTTTCCCGACGACCGCCGTTGGCCTGCCGGGATATGACACACTCGAACTTCACGCCCGGGCGCTGGTCGACTTCGCCCTCGCCTGAGCCCTAGCCATAGGTCCGCTTCGGCCGCCAGCCATCGGCGCCTTCCGGCAAAAGATCGAACAGGCGCCACGCCAGACAAAACTCGTCGAAATCGTCGAACGGCGAAGCGGACACACGCGCCACCTGCTCGCCCGTCATCTGGAAAGCCGAAACGCCCGGCATCGGCCCGCCAGACGCCGTGGCGAAGCCCATGTCGGCGGAGAAGCTGGTTCCCATCGTGCTCACCATCGGAAAGCGCCAGCCGCGCGAGGCTGCAAACTCCGCCTGCACGGCCGGCGGATCAGGGCTCGCCACCACAAGCACAGCACGATCCGCGATGTGCGGATAAAAGCCGTTGAGCCCGTCCGCCCACATGGAGCAGCTGTTGCAGCCCGCTCCCATGTTGTGGACCACGAACAGGTCGCGCTTGCCGCCAAACAGCGATTTCAGCGTTACCGCTCCGCCCAGCGTCCGGAATACATACTCGCCCACATCGGCGCGAACCGTCTCCGCCAGGGCCTGGCGCAGCTCCTTGCGCACCGCCTGCAGGCGCGTGCTCAATTCAAGAATGTGGGGCGTATTGCGAAGGGTCACGGGGATTTTCCTTTCAATCCTGCCGGCGTCCGCTTGCCGGACGCGCGCTTCTTCCGGGTCTTCGCACCCGGCGGCGGCAGCGCTTTCACAAACGCAGCGAGGTCATCGAACGACTGCTGCCAGTATTTGGTGTAGCGATTGAGCCAGACGGCTGCGTCGTAGAGCGGCGCGGCGTCCAGATTGCAGCGCGCGATGCGCCCGGTGCGCTCCTGCGCCACCAGCCCTGCCCGCACCAGCACCTGGATGTGGCGCGACACGGCCTGCAGCGACATGTCGAATGGCTCGGCGATCTCGGAAACGAGCGCCGGGCTTTCGTCCAGCCGGCGAAGGATGGCGCGGCGCACGGGATCGCTCAGGGCGAAGAAGACACGGTCCAACGCTTCCTCCGCCTGTCCGGCAGCACTGCCTTCCTTCACGAGCGCGAGCGTCATCGGCCTATCCTCATTGAACCCGCACCATCATCGCAGCTCTCCCCCGCCCGAACAGAGGGGCGCGGCGAGAATCTCCGAAAGGATCGAGCGGTCATGCGCCTTCGCCCGCTCGGCATAGTGCCCGGCATGCGCCAGCGCGACCGGGGCAAGCAGGCCGAGGCCGGCGAGAAGAGCGGAGAGCATCAGCGCCGCCGAGACGGTGCGCCGCGCGGCGAACGAGACCGCCATCCGCCCGACCAGGGCGAACTTTCCGGCGAACAGCGCAGTGAGGACACAACACAGCATGGAGTCTTTTTATCAACCTGCATGTTGACAGTCAACTCAAGAATTGATTATCAACACATCGGTTGATTACAAGGAGACCTCCCATGACCGCCCAACCGAAGATCGTAAACCGCATGGAATGGATGGCGCAGCGCGAGGCGCTGCTCGCCGCCGAGAAGGCCTTCACCCACGAGCGCGACGCCCTCTCAGCCAGGCGCCGCGAGATGCCGTGGGTGAGGATCGACCAGGACTATGTCTTTGAAGGCCCGGATGGCGACGTGTCGCTGGAGGAGCTGTTCAACGGCCGCAGACAGCTGATCGTCTATCACCTCATGTTCGCGCCGGAGTGGGAGTGGGCGTGCAAAAGCTGCTCCTATTGGGCTGACCAGTTCGACGGCGCGATTCCGCACCTGCGCGCGCGCGACACGTCGTTCGTCGCCATCTCGCGCGCGCCGCTCGACAAGCTGCAGCGGCATGCGAAGCGGCTGGGCTGGGAGTTCCTGTGGGTGTCGGCGCGGAAGAACCGCTTCGCCTTCGACTTCGGCTTCTCGTTCGAGCCCGAGGCGCACGCGAAGGGCGAGGCGATCTACAATTTCCGCGCGCCGCCGAAGGCGATGAGCGACCTGCCCGGCTTCACCGTTTTCTCAAAAGGACCGGAGGGAGCGGTCTACCAGACCTACAACATCCAGGGCCGCGGCCAGGACATCACCAATGGCGCCTACAACCTGCTCGATTTCACCGCCAAGGGCCGCGACGAGGACGGCCTGCCGTTCCCGATGAAGTGGGTGAAACTGCACGACGAGTACGGCGCGGCCTGAACCGCGCGCCTGAGCCCCGCGCAGGGGCAGCGCGCGGGCTACTCGCCCGCGCCCTGCTCCAGCGGACGCCCCTGCGCCTCGAACACGCGGGCGCCGGCGAGGATGCCGGGCATGGCGTAGTTGCCTTCATGGCAAGCGAACTCGTAGCTGATCTCGCCGTCCCGGACCCATGTCATCTCGCCCTTCCAAGGCTGCGAGTAGAAGGTCGGGTCATCGATCGTGAACTCGTAGAGCAGTTCATCCGCCGCGGTGCGGGTGAAGCGCTCGGTGACCTTTGCCTTGTCCGACAGGAAGGCGGGATGGTCCTGCCAGGAATGGTATGGATTGAAGCTGGTCGTCTCGACCACCAGCGTGTCGCCCTCCCAGCGGCCGATCGAATCGCCGAAGAACGGCGCGATCGCCGACGGCTGGCGCCTGTCGGTCAGCGCCACGATGCGCGCATTGCTCATCATCTCGGCGTGGATCACCACGTGCGTCGGCGACTGCGCGATCTGGAAGTGATTGTTGTAGAGCCCGTTCATCATAGGCGGCCCATTGCGCCCAACCGAGGCGATGCAGCGGTCCGGCAGCGGCCGCGATTCCGGATCGGAATAGCCTAGCCGCGCTTCGGCTGCCGCCGCGAGCTTCCTGCCCTCCGCCGAGAACGGAATCCTGCCATCCGGCGGATCGACGATCCACGACGAGCGGTACGTCCCCTTCACCTTGCCGAGCGTCGAACCGCGGTCCAACCAAAACGCATTGTAGCCCGCATTGCTGTTGCGGTCGGTCGGTGCGCCGGCCGACTGGTCGGTGCGGGCCTGCGCGCGCTGGTTGGCGGCATAACGCTGCCGCGCCGCCTGTTCGGCCTGCGCGTCAGGCACGATCAGGTCCTTGTACTGCGCGGTCCGCTCCAGGTTGGTGAGCGAACCGCTGTTCCACGTGCCCTGCAGGTCGGGCTGTCCGAAGGAATTGCGCGGCGCTTTCCAGTCCGAAGGCGTCTGCGCTTCCGCGCCCATCGCCATCAGCGCCAAAGCGCCGAGAGTGAAGGACAGGCGCTTCATCGCGGATGCTGGCATGTTGACCCCTTATTCGTCGTTGGCCTGGTCGAGCGGCAATCCCTTCGCCTCGCGCACGCGGGCGCCTTGGAGGATGCCCTCCATCGCGTAGTTCCCTTCATGGCAGGCGTATTCGTAGATCCGCTCGCCGTCATTCCAGTAGGTGATCTCGCCCTTCCACGGCTGCGCGTAGAACGCCGGATCCTCGACCGTGAACTCGTAGAGCAGTTCCTTGTCAGACACGCGGCTGAATTTCTCGATGACCTTGGCCTTGGCCGAGAGATACGCCGGATGATCCTGCCATTCATGGTAGGGATTGAAGTTCGTCGTCTCGATGACGAGCTTGTCGCCCTCCCACCAGCCGACCGAATCCCCGAACAGCGGATGGATCGTCGCCGCTGACGTCTCGTGCTCACGCCTCAGCGGGATGACCCTCGCGTGGCTGATCATTTCGGTGTGGACCATCACGTAGCCGGGCGTCTGCACGATCTGGTAGTGGTTGTTGTAAAGCCCGTTGATCATCGGCGGCCCGGTGCGCCCGCCCGTGGCGAGGCAGCGGTCCGGCAGCGGCCGCGATTCCGGATCGGAATAGCCAAGCTTCGCCTCGCCTGCCCGCGCCAGCTTCTTCCCGGCCTCGCTGTAGGGAATTTTCCCGGACGGCGGATCGGTGATCCACGCCGTGCGCGTCTCGCCCTTCACCACGCCGAAGCGCGTCCCCGGATCGATCCAGAAGGCGTTGTAGCCCCGCCCCGCCAGCAGGTCCTTGCCGGTCAGAAGACCCGTCGCGGGCGTGTTGGCGATATCCTCAGTCCGCATCCGCACCAGTTGCGGATGATCGAGCGTCGCCTTCTCGACCTCGTCCGGCGTCAGCACCGTGCTCTTGTATCGGTCCGCCCGCTCCAGAGTGGTGATGGACGCATTCGTCCATGTCCCCTGCAGGTCCGGATGGCCGTCAGCGGCCCTGGGCGGCGCATAGGATGTCTTCACATCGGGCGCCTGGGCCTCCGCCAGTCCCGCGAAGCCGAAGATGAACAACGCGGACGACAACCGAAGCACAAGCCGGTTCATGCAATCCTCCCGTGTCCAAACCCGGCCCCGTCTTGCTGATCCTGTCCCGGGAAAAGCCGCGAGGTCGTGAGTTCGTGATAAAGCTGAGCTTGCCTGCCGTAACGTTGGCCTGCAAGCTGGGTTGTTATCGCGCCGGAGCGGCTGATGAAGCTCAAAACAGGTCTGAGGGCCGCCGCCACTCTGGCGGTCGCGGGGCTTCTCGGACTTGTCGCGCCCGTGACGGCGCAGCAGGGCGCGGCCATGCGGCGGGTCGACCTCGAACTGGTCCTCGCCGTCGATATCTCCCAGTCCATGGACCAGGACGAGCACGAGCTTCAGCGCAACGGCTATGTCGAGGCCTTCCGGCACAAGGATGTCGTCAACGCCCTGATGTCGGGGCCCGAGGGCCGGATCGCGGTCGTCTACATGGAATGGGCTGGCGACTTCGAGCCCTACGTCACCATTCCGTGGACCATCATCGACAGCGAAAAAGCAGCCCACGATTTCGCCGACCGGCTGTCCAAGGAAGATGTCTTCGGCGAACAGCGCACCTCGATCTCCACCGCTCTCATCCGGGCGACCGAACTGATCGCGGAGAACAACATCTCCTCGCACCGCCAGGTGATCGACGTCTCGGGCGACGGCGCCAACAATGCCGGGCCTCTTGTGGAGCCGGTGCGGGACGCGGTGGTGAAGCGCGGCATCACCATCAACGGCCTGCCGATCATGCTCAACAAGCCGCGCGAATTCTACGACATCGATCACCTCGACCGGTACTACAAGCATTGCGTCATCGGCGGCGAAGCCGCCTTCATCGCGCCGGTCTACGACCTCAAGCACCTCGCCGCGACCATCCGGAAAAAGCTGGTGCTCGAGATCGCCTCGCTCGACGTCGAGCCCAGCATGGCGCCGATCCAGTATGGCGAGGCGCCATCGGCCGGCATCCAGCGCGTGCAGCTCAAGCTGCCGACCGAGAAGACCGATTGCGAGATCGGCGAGAAGGTATGGGGCGGCGGCGGCGGACGCCGCGGCTTCGGCGGCTTCCGCAATTTCCCGGATCAGTGAATACCTAGGCTAGCGCCCTGCGGTGCAGCGCTTTGTCGGCGTACATCGCCTCGTCGGCGCGTGCGAGCACGCCCTCGGCGGTATCGCCCGGCTTGAAATGCGTGATGCCGAAAGCCGCCGAGACGTACAGCGCCTCGCCATTGTAGAGCACCCGCTCCGTGCAGATCGCGGCCGCCAGAGATTCAGCCTTGATCTTCGCGGCATCGCTCGCGACGTGGCTCAGCACCACCGCGAACTCATCCCCGCCTATGCGCCCGACAATGTCCGTCTCGCGCGTCTGCCGGATCAGGATCTCCCCAATCGAGCGCAACACCGCATCGCCCGCCGGATGGCCGTGAGCGTCGTTGATCTGCTTGAAATTGTTGAGGTCGAAATAGATCAGGCTCGCCTCGACCTCGTGCCGCTTCACCAGCGCCACCACGCGCGAGACTTCCCTCATGAAGGCGCGGCGGTTGTAGACCGGCACCAGCGGATCATGGTCGGCGGACGCTTCCGCCTCGGCCAGCGACAGCTTCAGCTCGTCGACATCCAGCCTCAGGGAATCGATCTCCCCGATCAGCACGTTGAACGCTGTCCGTACCTGGGGCGTCAGGTGGCTGTCCGGCACGCCGAATATGTCGGCGACCCGCAGGGCGAGATCGACCGGTTTCTCCGGCGCGGCGGCTTCGGCCTGCCGGTTCCGGGGGCGGAAAATGGAGAGCAGTTTCATAAGGCGGACAGGACTCCTGCCCCCATCACACACGATCCCCGTTAGCGGTTTATTAATCGCGATTTACCCCGCCGGTCCGGCCCTGTAGAACGCCGCTTTCCAAGGCTGGGGGCCGGTTCCCCGGCGGTCCGGAGAGCTTCATGAGCGCGGGCAAACCCGTCGTCGGGATCGTGATGGGCAGCCGCTCGGACTGGCCGACGATGCGCGAGGCCGCAAACATCCTCACCGAGCTCGGCGTTCCCCATGAAAGCAAGGTGGTATCCGCCCACCGCACGCCCGACCGCCTGGTGAAATACGCCAAGGACGCCCGGGGCCGCGGCCTCAAGCTGATCATCGCCGGCGCCGGCGGCGCGGCCCATCTGCCCGGCATGGTCGCCTCGATGACTTCCCTGCCCGTGCTGGGCGTGCCGGTGAAATCGAGCGCCCTCTCCGGCCTCGACAGCCTCCTGTCCATCGTCCAGATGCCGCGCGGCGTACCGGTGGGAACGCTGGCGATCGGCGAAGCCGGCGCGATGAATGCCGGCGTGCTGGCGGCGTCGATCCTGGCCAACGACGACCCGGAACTCCTGAAACGCCTCGACGCCTGGCGGAAGCAGCAGACGGACAGCGTTGCGGAATCGGTGGAAGACGGAAAATGACAGCGTCCGAGGCCAAAGGCGTGCTCGCCCGCCCGGGCGATACGATCGGCATTCTCGGCGGCGGCCAGCTCGGCCGCATGCTGGCGCTGGCCGCGGCCGACCTCGGCCTCGACGTGCACGTGTTCACGCCCGAGAAGGACAGCCCCGCCTCTCGCGTCGCGAAAAAGACATGGGTGGCGCCGTTTGACGATCGCGACGCGCTGCGCGAGTTCGGCGCCAGCGTGAAAGTCGCAACCATCGAGTTCGAGAACATTCCGCCTGACGCCGTCGATCTCATTGAGGACGAAGGCACGCCCGTGCGCCCGAACGGCCGCACGCTGGCGACCGCGCAGGATCGCCTCGCCGAGAAGACATTCTTCCGCGAGATCGGCGTCGAGCCCGCGCCCTTCGCCCGCATCGACCACCCCGACCAGATCCAGCCTACTCTCGAAAAGCTGGGCGGCAGCGGTGTCCTGAAGTCGCGCTTCGCCGGCTATGACGGCAAGGGACAGGTGCGACTGCAGGGCAAGATACTTCCCTACCCGGCCTGGGCCGAGGTCGGACAGAAGATGGCGATCCTCGAAGCGTGGATCGAGCATGACCGCGAGCTGTCGGTGATTGCGGCGCGTAGCGCAGACGGCCAGTTCGTGGCGTTCGACCCGCCCGAGAACAACCATGGCGGCGGCATCCTGCGCGCCTCCACCTTCCCGTCGACCGCACCGAAAGCCGTGCTCGACGAAGCAGTGTCGCTCGCGAAGAAACTCGCCGATGCGTTGGATTACGTCGGCGTCCTCGCACTGGAGCTGTTCCTCACCAAGGACGGCAAGCTGCTCGCCAACGAGTTCGCGCCGCGCGTCCATAATTCCGGCCACTGGACGCAGGACGCCTGCTTCACCGGCCAGTTCGAACAGCACATCCGCGCCGTCTGCGGCTGGCCGCTCGGCGATCCCACCCGCCACTCCGACGGCCAGATGCTCAACCTCCTCGGCGTCGAAGTCGACGCCTGGGAACAGCACCTGAGGGACGGCGCCAAACTCCACCTCTACGGCAAACGCCACTCCCCCAATGGCCGCAAGATGGGCCACGTGACGAAGCTGAAGCCGCGGGGCTGAAGCCCACCGCCGATTCTGGGTGTTTCTAAAATCGTCGTCGTCGTCGTGAACCTTTCCGAATCTTCGGGAGGTGATCGGCCAGCTGTCTGGCGGGCGCCGCCTTGGTGTGAGCGTTCGCTCACTTCGGGCTGGATTTTCAAAATCGTCGTCGCCGTCGGCGGCGTAGCCGAGTTCGGCACGACAAAATCGTCGCCGTCGGATCGCCTGCGCCGCGCATGGCAGTGGCGTGAGGGTGCGATCGCGGCTGCGGTGAGCGCGTGCGGGTGACTGTCTCATGCGAAGGAGTATGCGGCCGCCCCGGAGGGGTGGGGGCAAAACGCACGCGACTTTTTTCTAGTGGCTTGAAGCCCCACGAAAGATTGTCGGAATCGCGCTGCTTAATATGCGGGATTGCTGTTCATCTTGGGCGGATTTCGAACGTCAGCGGCTGTCGCGCGGTGAAGAGCAGCAAGCCTACGGTTTCATCTTCCCGAAGATGTCCATCGGGTCGGGCATCTTCGACACCGCCTCGCGCACCTGCCCTTTGAACTTCTCGAACTGCATGACGTTCTCGATGCGCCGGTCGAGGAAGGCGTCGACTTCGGCGGCGTTGTCCGTCCCGAGCCAGGCCACCAGGGTCGAGCCGAGGACGCCGGAAAGGATCGTGCGCTTGGTATACCAGTTGTAGTCGGTCGACTTGTCGCCGAGGCCCGTCCAGATCGCGTCCGCCGCCGCCCAGAGGCCCTTGGGCCCCGTGAGCAGGTTGGCCGGTGTCGAGGCCGCGCGCTTCACGGCGGCCTTGTGGGGCTCGAAGAAGGCCAGCCAGGCGCGGACGGCGGCCGCCACCTTCTCCCGCACCTTCATGGCCGGAACGTCGGGCTGGGCGACCCGGGCCGCGGCGGCCCCGGCTGCCCGTTTTCCGAGCAGGTCCAGCAGGTCGGAAACGCCATTGGGGGTCGCCAGCATGGCCTGGCCGTCAGTAAGGCCCGCCTTTTCCACGGCCTTGTGCAGCCCGGCCTCGTTCCAGCCGGTTTCGGCCGCCAGGCCCAGCATGGCGTCCAGCAGGCGCTCACGGAACTCGTCGCTGGGGGCTGTATCGGTCATGGTCGGACTCGCCGGTTCTGGGGGCCTTTGGCTAATAGACGGCAGTAGGCAGGCCCGATTTCCTATGATATCGGACCCGCGCCTGCCCGTCATGGCCTAGCCACGGGGGGATGGCACAATCAACCCGCCGGACGGGCCAGCGTTTCCCTGACAGGAGCGCTCAAGGCTTCTTCGGCGTTTACGACATCGCCCGGACGCCGGCCCGGGTAGCGACAGGAGAGTTTCAAATCGTTCAGATCGTTGTCCGCGACAACAACGTCGATCAGGCGTTGAAGGCGCTCAAGAAGAAGATGCAGCGTGAAGGTCTCTTCCGGGAGATGAAGCGCCGCAACCATTTCGAGAAGCCCTCCGAACGGAAGGCGCGAGAGAAAGCCGAGGCCGTCCGTCGTGCACGGAAACTGGCCCGCAAGCGCGCCCAGCGCGAAGGCCTCCTGCCGAAGACCTAGGGTCTTCGAGCCGGCAAGCTCGATAAAGAATTCCGACAGGCCGGGGACGCTTCGCGTCTCCGGCCTGTTCGCGTCTGGGGATGGCTGCGTCTGGGATGGCCACATCTGGAGATGCAATGTCGGAAATGCGTCGGCGGGCCGAAGCCTAAGCGTCTAGATCGGACGGACAGGAGATTTGCCATGTCCTTTCAGATATCCGCCCTGCCCTCGACCCGCTTTTCCCACCTGTTCGGCAAGCCGGACGAGGAGCTCAAAAAGCTCGGCGTCGTAACGATGACGGCGAACGCCAAGCCGGGATTTCCTTGCCGCGTCACGCTGCGCGACGCCGAGCCGGGGACCCGGATGCTGCTGCTGAACTTCGAGCACCAGGACGCGGCGACGCCCTACCGCTCAAGCCACGCCATCTTCGTCATCGACGGCGCGGAGGACGCCGACATCGCGCCAGGCGAAGTGCCGGAGCAGATGCGCTCAAGGCTGCTGTCCGTGCGCGCGTTTTCGGCCGACGGCATGATTGTCGAGGCCGACGTGGTCGAGGGCGCCGGCGCGGCGGCGCTATTCGAGCGGATGCTCAAGAATGATCGCGTCGGCTATCTGCATGTGCATTTCGCGAAATACGGATGCTTCGCGGCACGCGTTGACAGATGCTGAAGCTCTTGGCCTGAAAAAGAAAATGGCGGGTGTTGATCCACCCGCCACTTCAGTTTCGAACGTGAGCGATCAACCCACCTCGTAGAATTCAGTACGGCGCGGCTCAGCCGACTTCGTCGAGCTCTTCGCCGTCGCGCACGCGCAGGTCGTATTCGCGCACTTTCCGATAAAGCGTAGAGCGACCTATACCGAGACGGCGCGCCACTTCGGACATGTGGCCTGAGTAATGGTCGATGGCGAACTGGATGAGGTCGCGCTCGATGGCTTCCAGCGTGCGCAGCTCACCCGCCGCATCGGTGATCGTGACCGGCTGTTCTACGGGATCGGCAGCAGGACGCGAGGCGACCCCGCCAGAGCCAAGCGGCGCGGCCATGCCCGAGATCTGCGGGAAGTCTTCCGGCTTCAGGGCGCCGCCATCCGATAGCACGATGGCGCGGAACACGGCGTTCTCGAGCTGGCGGACGTTGCCCGGCCAGTCATAGGTCTGGAGCATCGCCATGGTATCCGGCGCGAGGCCCGGGACGTTCTTGCCTTCTTCCGCGTTGAAACGGCGTACGAAGTGCTCGACCAGGGCCGGCAGATCTTCGCGGCGTTCGCGGAGGCTGGGGATCTCGATGGGGAACACGTTGAGGCGGTAGTAGAGGTCCTCGCGGAAACGGCCTTCCTTGACCTGCGTAGCCAGGTCGCGATTGGTCGCCGAAATGATGCGGACGTCCACTTTCGTGGGACGGCGCGAGCCGACAGCGTCGACTTCGCCCTCCTGAAGCACGCGAAGCAGTTTCACCTGCATGTCGAGAGGAAGTTCGCCGACTTCGTCGAGGAACAGCGTGCCCTGGTCAGCCTCGACGAACTTGCCGAGCTTTTTCTCGTGCGCGCCGGTGAACGAGCCCTTCTCGTGGCCGAACAGGATCGACTCGACGAGGTTTTCCGGGATGGCGCCGCAGTTGACCGAGATGAACGGCTTGGCCGTACGTTCGGACGCGCCCTGGATGCAGCGCGCGATGACTTCCTTGCCGACGCCCGATTCACCGAGCACGAGGATCGGAATGGTGGAGGCAGCCGCACGCTGGCCGAGGCGGACGACGCTGCGCATCGACGGCGCGCCGGCGATCATGTCCTCGAAGCCCATCGTGCCGCCGGATTTTTTGGTGAGGCGCTTCACCTCGCCGCGTAGGTCGGAGACCTTGAGCGCATTGCGGATCGAGACGGCGATGCGTTCGGGCGACGCCGGCTTCACGAAGAAGTCGATCGCCCCAGCGCGCATGGCTTGCACGACCGTGTCGATGCCGCCGGTGGCGGTAAGCACGATGACGGGAAGATCGGGACGGCGCTCCATCAGGCGCTCGAGCGTTTCCATGCCCGAGAGGCCCGGCATCACGAGGTCGAGCAGCACGACGTCGACGCCGTTGCGGGCGTCGGAAGCTTCCTCAAGAGCTTTTTCGCCGTTCTCGGCGAGGCGCGCGCGGAAGCCCTGCTTCTCGGCAGCAGCTTGCATCAGACGACGCTGGGTAGGATCGTCATCGACGACCAGAACGGTCTTAGCCATGTCCACACACCATCACTGCCGGAAGGCTCTTGGGCGGCCTTCCTGTTCCGCATCAAAGTGGCACGAAGGGTTGAAGTCGCGTTTAACGAGGTGCGTGGAATTTCGCCTATCAGGCGGAATCCGGATGCGAATGATCCGATCTGGGGCGAAAAATCGCCAATTCGTAATCGAATTACCCACGCATTAAGCAAGACAGCAGAGGCGCCGCGCGTGCTAATATCCCTTGGAACTGTGGGCTTCTGGCGGACGGTCAGGGGATAGGCGGGAGACGGTTAAGGTGAAGAGGCGTCGCATAATCGGCGCTGCCGTTATGACGATCGGCGGAGCTATCGCCATCGCGATGGCTATCCTGGCGAGCGTCGTGATCGGCAATTACGTCGAGTGGGCAAACGCCGCCGATGCGCTGAGCACCGTGGCGACGATCACTATTCCGCCGATGATCATCGGCGCCCTCATGGTACTCGCCGGCCGCGTCGTCTATGGCGAGTGGGAGGAACGTTCACCCATCATGAATGCATCAGCGCTGGCGATCCGCGTGGCGGGTTTCCTCGTCGCGTTCACCTTCGGCTCAATGCTGGCGTTCCTTGTTGCGACCGGCATCACGCCGGATGACCAGACGGCGGCGGCGGCGCTGGGTATCGGCACGACGGCAGGGCTGGCGATGATCTTCGTCGGTTTCCGCATCCGGACCGGCAGCGGCCGCAGCTATCTCGACAGCTAGTCCTCTTTCGGCGGACCCCCGGGCGCGACCGGCCGCGCCGGATAGCCGCCGAAGGTAAGTGTCCGATCGTACATAACCAGCGCGCCAGCCAGCGCCACGTTGATGCAGAAGCGCGTCGGGATTCGCACGATGTGCGCACACTTCGCCTGCATCTCCGGCGACAGGTCCCTCGCCTCCCCGCCCATCACATAGGCTGCCTGCAGCGGGTGGCGGAAGCTCGGCAGGTCGATCGCATCGTCGGTCAGTTCGACACCGACGAGTTGGCAGCCCTTGGGAAGCTGCATCTCGGCGACCGAACCCCAGAGATACCAGGGCACGTGCAGATCCGACTTCGCGGTATCCGAATTGTGCATGACACGGATCTTGGGCGCCGCGGCCACCGAGAAGGTGAAGCTCGCCCCGAAAGCATGCGCCGTGCGCTGCAACGCGCCAAGGTTCATCGGCTTGGAAAGCGACTCGACGCCGATCCCGAAATATCCGCGCAATTGCTTCATCGGCGGATGAATGGCGCAGGCAGACGCGAAGTCAACGGAGGGCGGCTGCCGCGTCGACCACCTCTGCAGGCACGCTCGCCACGGTGATGTGCTTCGGTCCGTCGCCGCCGGGCACGGTGGTGACCAGCTTCGCTTCGGCGATCGAGATGACGGCGATCGTGTCGGCGCGGGTGTTGGGGACGAGACAGTATTTGTCGTCCGAAGACATCGTGGCCCAGCCCGGCGCGTCATCGACCGGTATGGTTGCGATCAGCTCAAGTGAAGGCGCCTTCACGAGCGCGACATAATCCGACGCCCTGCCCGCCAGGCAGATCGTTGCGCCGTCGTGCGTGATGGCGAGGCCGTGATGCGGCGCTTCGAAATCCCAGTCGGTTTCCTTGACGCCATCCTTCACGGGCAATTCGAGCCTGCTGGTCTCCTTGCCGGAGGGAAACGCGATGGCGGCGACTGCATGCTGGTTGGACAGCTGCGCGTAGAAGAGGGTTTCGTCTGCATTCATGTGCCACGGACGGATGCCGACGGGCATCACGATCTCCCTTGTGACTTCCAGCGTCTCGAGGTCGGCGACCGTGAACTGCCTGGGATTTTTCGGCTTCACTTTCGGCTCCTGTCCTGCAGGCAGGTTTCCGAGCTGGCCGAGACTGGTGTTGTAGACGGACTTGCCGTCCTTCGAGATCTGGTTGTCGTGCGGATAGACGCCCGTCGGGAAGCGGCCTTTGCCTTCGCCCGTAGCTGCGTCGATCTTCTCGACCTGGTTGTCGAACATCACCGAGACGAAGAGCCATTTGCCGTCAGCCGTCACCGTCATGTGGTCGGCCCGGCCGGTATCGAGATCGCGCACCCAGAGCTGCTTAGCCGTGGCGATGTCGAATGCGGCGACGTCGCCCATATAGCCGCGCGACACGTAGAGCGTCCGGCCGTCGGGCGAGACGTCGGTGTCCTGGGCGTAGTTGGGCGTGCCGGGACGCTGGACGACCACCTTGTCCGGGTTGATGTCGATCGTCGCGACGATCTTCTGCATGGCGATGTCGAGCAGCGAGACGGTGGCGCCCTCCGCGTTGGCGACAAAAGCGATGTCGCGCGTGGCTGGCGCTGTGGGCGCTGGCCGGGCGTCGGATGGAGCTTCGGCCTGCGGCCGGCAGGCCGCCAGCAGCGCGAGGCCGCTGGCGAGAAAAATCGACCGCATCGATACCCCTCCTTTGGCGTGCTTCCGCGCTACTTTTTCAGCCCTGCCAGGAACTCGAGCACAAAGGCGTTCGTTTCCTCCGGCTTCTCCTGCTGGATCCAGTGGCCCGCACCGGGGACAAGTTTCACCGCGCGCAAATCGTCCGCTACGCGCGACATCTGCGTGCGCAGAGCGTCCGCCTTGGCGCCGCGGATGACCACATCGTCCTCGCCCGCGATGAAAGCGACCGGCATCTTGATGCGGGCGCCGGCGAGCTGCGGCGTGATCTGCCAGTTGCGGTCGAAGTTCCGGTAGTAGTTCACGCCGCCGCGGAAACCCGCCCGCTGGAATTCACCGACGAGGTAGTCGAGGTCTTTCTGCGCGAGCCAGCGCGGAAGCTCCTTCGGCTTGCCTAGGCGCGGAATCCACCCGCCCGCGGAACGCTTCGGGTCGGTCACCTCGGGTGGATCGCGCGGCGTGTCGTTGGAGGCATAGAGCCGCGAGAGAAGTCCGCGCGGATCGGCGTCGTATTCCGCCTCCGCCACGCCCGGCTCCTGATGATAAAGGATGTAGTAGAAATTCTCGCCGAATGCGGACTTCATCCCGGCAAGGGGAGCCGACGCAGCGCGGCCGCCATTGGGCACGCTCATCGCGATCATTGCCGTGAATCGATCGGGGTGGAGCAGCACGGTATTCCACGTGGCGACCGCGCCCCAGTCGTGCCCGATCAGCACCGCCTTCTCTTCGCCCAGCGCATCGAGCAGGCCGACGATGTCGCCGCTGAGATGATTGACGTCGTAGTCCTCGACAGCCTGCGGCTTGTCCGAGCCGCCATAGCCGCGCATGTCGGGCGCCACGACGTGATAGCCTGCGGCGGCGATTGCCGGGATCTGGTGGCGCCAGGAGTACCAGCTTTCCGGCCAGCCGTGCACGAGGACGACAAGCGGGCCGGACCCTGCTTCGGCGACGCGCAGCTTGATCCCGTTCGTTTCGACTGTCCGGAAATGCACGCCTTCGATTGGGGTTGGGTGAACGGCCTGCGTCGCGCATGCGACGAGGACAAGCGCTGCCAGCGCCATCGCGCCGGCCGCAATGCGGCTCGTTAGGTTCGCTGCCCGTTGAAACATCGCGTCTCTCCCTCGGAACGCCTGTGTCGGCGCCTCGTATGGGGATGGTTTCAAAGGCGGAGCAAGTTCGCAAGACGATGCTTCGATCCATCCCCTCCAATCGGGATGACATCGGCGGATGCGTCCGCTAATCCAGTACTCTCTCAAGAACCAGCCGGAGCATCCGCCGATGAAAGCCATTCTCTCCAAGGCCCCGGGCCTGCCCGACACGCTCGTACTGGAGGATGTGCCTTCCCCCACGGCCAAGGCCGGGGAAGTGGTGATCAGCGTGAAGGCGGTGGGGGTGAACTTCCCCGACTTCCTGATCATCCAGGACATGTACCAGTACAAGCCGGCGCGGCCCTTCTCTCCGGGCGGAGAAATCTCGGGCGTGGTGAAATCGGTCGGTGAGGGCGTCACGTCGTTCAAGGTCGGCGACAAAGTGTTCGGCTCGACCGGCGCGGGCGGCATGGCGGAAGAGATCGCGATCCCAGCCAACCGCATGAACATGCTTCCCGACTTCATGCCGTTCGATGAAGCGGCTGCCTTCCTGATGACTTACGGCACGTCGCACTACGCACTGAAGGACCGCGCCCACATCAAGCCCGGCGAGAAGCTGCTGGTGCTGGGCGCGGCGGGCGGCGTTGGGCTCGCTGCCGTGGAGCTCGGCAAGGCGATGGGCGCGGAAGTGATCGCGGCCGCCTCGAGCCAGGAGAAAGTCGACTTCTGCCTCTCGAAAGGCGCGGACAGGGGATTCGTCTATCCGGAAAACCCGCTGACCAGAGAACAGCAGAAAGCCTTCTCCGAAACGATCAAGGAAATCTCGGGCGGCGGCGTCGATGTCATCTATGACGGCGTTGGCGGAGACTATGCCGAACCTGCCGTACGTGCGCTGAACTGGGAGGGACGTTTCCTGGTGATCGGCTTCCCTGCGGGGATACCGAAGCTGCCGCTGAACCTTACGCTTTTGAAATCCTGCCAGATCGTCGGCGTGTTCTGGGGCGCTTTCGTCGCGCGCGACCCCAAAGGACATGCGGAAAACCTGGCTGACCTCTTCCGGCTCTACAAAGAAGGCGCAATTCGGCCACACGTCTCGAACAGATATCCGCTTGCAAGAGCGGCCGAAGCGATCAAGGAGCTGTCGGAACGCCGCGCGAAGGGTAAGGTCGTCGTCACCATCTGACCTCACGCGCAGAAGCACAATCGAGAGGACCAATCATGTTGAAACGTCTCACCCTGCTGGCCGCCCTGGGAGCGATGACGGCGGCGTGCGCCTCGGAACCGGCGCCGACCGCCGGCGCCGGGACCACTGGCGGCGCGGTTGCACCTGCGACGCCAGGCGGCGTGCCGAACGCGCTCAACATCGCAGGCACCTCGCACTGGGTCGCCGAAGAGCGCCTGATGCCGCAGGATCCGATCCTCGCCCTGGTCAACGCCTCAGGCACGGTCGACAACTCGGCCGGCTTCGCCATGACCTGCAACCCCGCGAACGGCACGATCACCGCACGGCTCGGCAAGCAACCCACGACTCGCGTCGGCCAGTCCGCGACCTACCGCATCCGCATGGGCGCCGAAGCCAAGTCGTTCGAAGGCAAGTTCGAGACGAACCCGAAATCGCCGGAAGCCGATTTCGTATTCCCGGTCGCTGCGGTTGACCTCAACACCATCGCGCAGCTCGACATGGTCTCGGCGCTGACCGACCAGGGCGAAGTGCAATGGGCGTTCGTGCGCGATCCGGCGACGCAGGTTCAGGCGCGCTATATCGGCTCGCTGAAGGACATGGCGGTGCAGACGCGCGACTACCTGACGTACTGCAACCCGAAATAGCCTGACTGCAACCACCAGATTTGAGAAGGCCCGGTGCATTGCTCCGGGCCTTTTTTCATTTAGCGCTCACCTTCAGCAGGGCTTCGAGATGCTGCTTCCACAGCGCCGCCCACGTATGGGTGCCATGGCCGCGCGTGTCCTTGCTGGCGGGGATGAGAATGTACTTGCCCGTCTTGAGCCGCCTGGCGAACTGCTCGGCTAGGCCAAGCTCAGGCGGATTGATGAAGTCGTCGGCGGAGTTCACCCAGACAAGCGGCGCTTTGATCTTCTCGAGGTCTTTCGAGGTATCGTAAGTGCGCGAGGACGCGACCTGGTAGAGCAGATCGTTGGCGTCGACCGTCTTGAGATAGTTGTCGGCATAGCTCTTCGCGTAGGCGTCTGCCTTGTCGCTGGTGGGATAATCGTTCTGCATCACGATGGGCGCGGCGCCGGCGATTAGGAGAAGGCTGGCGGCAGTGCGCAGGGCTTCGACAGGCTGCGTGGCGTAGTCCCCGCCCTTCCATTCGGGATCGTTCTGGATCGCCTGAATGAGCAGTGCGCGCCAGACGCGGTTGCGGCCCGCGATCTCGGTCGGCAGGCACGCCAGGGGCATCAGCGCATCCATGAAGTCGGGATAGGCCTCGCCCCAGACGAAGGAATGCATGCAGCCCATCGACGTGCCCATGACGAGGCGCGCGTGGCTGACGCCCAGGCCCTTGGTCAGCAGCTCATGATCGGCGGCGACCATGTCGTCATAATCGTACTTGGGGAATTTCGCCCGAAGACCATCGGACGGTTTCGACGACTTGCCGTGACCGATGCCATCGCGGAGGACGATGTAGTATTTTGCTGGATCGAGCAGGCCGCCTGGTGCGAACAGCACGTCGGCGAATTGCGGACGGAAGAACTGTTTTCCGTCGCCGCCGGTGCCGTGCATGATCAGGACGGCGTTGTCGATCTCGCCTTTGGCGTTGCGATGCGGCGCGCCGAGCGCGGTGTAGTGCAGGCGCAGCTCGGGGAGAGTTTCGCCCGAACGGAATTTGAAATCCCTGGCGATGTAGTCGCCTTCGACAGGCGCGAGTTTCACCGTCTGCGCATCTGAAGACGGGGGCGCCGCCATGCAGAACACGGCGGCGCAGGCTGCGATCAAGGCAAGTCTCAGGGCTTGCATCTGGGCTCTCCAATTTGGGAGAGCCTATGACCGAAGATCAGGTTGCAAAAGCCGCTTCAGCCTTTGCCGACAATATCCCTGGCGGCCTTCATAAGGATGGCGCGGATGCGTTCGGCTTCGGCGTCGGTCCATGGCGCGCGCGGCATGTTCATCGCCTGCTTCAGCGTCTTCCAGGCTTCCCAGACCTCGTCGGGGGCGGCGCGGCTGGAATGGTGCGAGGCGACCATGGCGATCCGCGTGAAAATGCCGTCGACCAGCGCTTCGTTCTCCTTGAGGAACGCTTTGCCTTCGGGGGTGATGGCGTAGAGGCGCTTGGAGCCGCCCGAGCCTTCAGGGGCGGCTTCGGCCCGGATGAGGTCCTGCTCTTCCAGCATGGTCAGCGTCGGATAGACGGCGCCCGGGCTGGGCGCGTAGGCGCCGGCGAAGCGCTCCTCGACGGCGCGGATCAGGTCGTAGCCGTGCCGGGGCTTCTCGCCGATCAGCGCCAGCAGCAGCAGCCGCAGGTCGCCATGGCCAAGCAGGCGCCCGCCACGCGAGCCGAAGCGGCCGAAGCCTTCGGCGCCATCGCCGTCGTCCTCGCCGCGATGCCGCCCGCGTCCACGGCCGCCAAAGCCCCGTCCAGCGGCCATCTGCTCGGCATAGGCGCGCCAGGCTTCGCGGAACATCCGCCCCCGGCCGCCACTCCGGTGGTCAGAATGATGATGCATGGGGTCTCCTTTTCGATCAGTCATTCGATAGACTATTTAGATATATCGAAATGAAACATCAAGAGGCGGCGCCCGACAAAGAAAAAGGGCGGACCCGAAGGCCCGCCCTGCCCTGTTTGACGATGTAGACCGCTAGTTTGGCGCGGGCGCCGGCGCTGCAGCCTTGAGGGCGGCGGCGTCTTCATTGGCGCGATTGATGATGTAGGCGCGGATCGATTCCGCATCATCTGGCGACAGCGTCTTGGCGAAGCTGGCCATGCCGGCTGAAGCGTACTGGCCTTCGAGCACGACCTCGGCGAACGCCGCCTTCGAACCCGGCGCCTGCGCCCAGCGGAGGTCCTGGACCGTGCCGCTCGAGACCACCAGCGGCCCATGGCAGACCAAGCAGTTCCGATCGAACAGCGTGCGGCCATGCGCGAGCTGTTGCGCGCTGCCGAAATCCTCGGCGGCCGGTATCTGGTCGACGTCGGCTCTCAGGTATTCCGGCAGCGTCGCCTTGCCGCCGATCTTGTAGACCAGCACGCGGCCCATCTCGGGCGAACCGACGGTGGGGATGACGTCGCCGCCGCCGGTGAGCGGCAGGGCCGTGCCCCAGCCAGCGGTGACGGCGACATACTGCTCGCCATCAACCTCGTAGCTCACCGGACCGGAGAGCGCAGGATACTGCGTGTCGGTTTCCCACGCTGGGTTGCCGGTAGCAGCGTCGAAGGCGC
>JAUYPV010000095.1 GCA_030697555.1 Hyphomonadaceae bacterium | reverse complement strand
CAGGCTCGCGCCCGAAGATCTCGACCTGCCGCGCTGGCGCAACGACGCCGCCCGCCGCCGCTGGCAGTCCTGGCGCCAGGGCGACCTCTACGCCGACCAATGCCGCGAACACGCCATGCTGGCGATTCGAGCCCTGCACCTGTCCCTGGAGTGGCTCGACCGGCCAGACAATGAACCCGGGTAGAGCGCCAGCATGCAAACCGTCCCGCCTCGCAGGTCCCGCCTGCGAGGTCGCGGGCGGTTGTGTGCGTCATCGAACAAGCCGGGGATTGTCCACCGACGGACGTTCCGCCTCGCGCGTGCGTCACACGAGAGCGCGGACTTGCGCCATTTCCGCAACGCTATCAGGGGCGGCGCAGGCACTGTCAGGTAAGTATGGAACAGATTGGAACTCTGCGTGCCGTCCGTTGTCACAAGAATGCGAACCGGGGGGAGGCGCTCGCGAATCAGTTTTCCGTTGCGTCCCCGAAGTCATCGGTCTGTTTTGGGCCAGTCGTTCGCCACTTTGCATTGCAAACAGGAAACCTTGTTGCTTATCGGTCCCGCCGCCCGCGAAAAGGCAGTGTATTTTTAACTTGGTCCCCCAGTCCGTATGGTCACTCAAAAAAAAAGCGTGTAACGCGGGATCAGAATGCGGGGCGACCGCGTTTCACACTTCGGCGACCGTTTCCGGGCCGCCGGGGAATACCTTTGATCAAGGGGAACGGTTCAAATGAAAAAAGCACTTTTGTGCGCCACCGCGGCCGCCGGTTTGGTGTCTGTTGGCGCAACTGCTCATGCTCAGACAGGATGGTATGGAACGGCCAGAGTCGGCGCGATTGTCGATGGCCTTCAGGATGTTGATGCTTCGGTCGTTGCGCCCGGATCGATCGACCTCCGCGCTTCGCCCGAGGTAGACCCGGTATTTGGCGCCGGTCTCGGCTACGGTTTCGGCGGCGGCCTTCGCCTTGAGGGCGCGGTCGGTTACCGAAACGTGTCGATGGAAGTGCCTGACACCTTCCTTGGCGCCCAGCCTCCGGGAACGTCCGGCCCTGATGGTCATGGCTCCACCCGCGCCACCACTCTGATGCTGAACCTGATCAAGGACTTCAATCTTGACGGCAGAGTTCAGCCCTACCTCGGCGCCGGCGTCGGCGCCGCGCGGGTCGACTCGCGCATGTCCACCCTCTACGGCCCCGGCGGCGTCCAGGCCAACGGCTTCGACGACACCGACACCGCGTTCGCCTACAACATCCTCGCCGGCTTCGGCATCAAGATGTCCGAACAGCTCACCGCTGACATCGGCTACACCTACACCGACAGCCAGGACCTCGCCTATCAGGGCGTCGTCGGCTCCTACGAGTCCTCCTACAACGACCACGCGGTAACGCTGGGTCTGCGTTGGCAGTTTGCGGCGCCTCCGCCGCCGGCCCCGCCGCCGCCACCCCCGCCGCCTCCGCCTCCGCCGCCACCCCCGCCGCCGCCTCCGCCGCCGCCTCCGCCGTCGACGGAACAGACCGCTGCCCAGACCTGCGCTTCGCAGCCTGAGCCGTTCACGGTCTACTTCGAGTGGGATCGCTCGGACCTCACGGCCAACAACCGCGAGATCATCAACCAGGCGATCAGCCGCGCGAAAACCGGTGGCTGCAACATCACGGTCACTTCGGTCGAAGGCCACACCGACTCGTCGGGCGGCGCTGCTTACAACGACAAGTTGTCGGCTGCTCGCGCCAGCACGGTGAAGACCGCGCTCACGTCGGGCGGTATCGCGGAAACCGCGATCACCACCGTCGCCAAGGGCGAAGCCGACCAGGCCAAACCGACTGCGGACGGCGTGCGCGAGCCGCTGAACCGCCGTGCGGAAGTGCAGATCACGATCGGCCGCTAAGGCCAGTCGCAACTAGACGAACGGAGCAGCCCGGTCTCACGACCGGGCTGTTTCTTTTACTCGAGTCTCGCTGTCACCTGGAGGCGCGCCACTCCGCCGGCGCCGAAGACGTCTCGCCTCCGGCGCCGCGCTCCCTGTCGTCCTCCAGATCCTCGAGCCCGCACGCCGCCGTCTCCAGCAGCCGATTGAACGCGCCGATCAACTCGATCGCCCGCGCCCGATCCTCCACCTCCGCGCCCGCAAGGTCGTGCGCGACCGCCCGCACCAGTGCGCGGATCTTGTCCGCGCCGATCTCCGCCACCACATCCCGCAGCTCTGGCGAGGGAGAGACGGCCGAAGCCAGCGGCCCCTTCGACGCCACCCTGAACGGATCGATCTCGATCAGCACGCTGCCCATCACACCGGTCTTCGCCCGCGTCAGCGCCAGCACGTGCTGGCCCACCTCGAACTCCGCCGCCACCGCCGTGCCCTTGCCGCCCTCATACTCACGTGGCTTGCCGAGATACCGCAGCGGCCAGCCATACGCCGCGATCCGTTCCGCCAGCCGCAGCTCCGCCAGCATCACCAGATGAGTAAGTCCGCGCGTCTGGCAGAACTCGAGAATGCCCACCATCAGCTCGCGCTGGTGATTGCTCGGCCACCTCGGGTTATCGGACCGCCTGTGCTTCGGCGCCGCGATCCACCGCGAAATGTCCCACACCGACTCAAGTTTCGGAATCGGCTCGTCCGACCAGTCATGGAACTTCTGCAGCAGGGTGGAGCCCGCCGTCGGATTGAGTCGAACCGATGCTGCAACGTCTCCGAACGGATCGACACTCATAAGATAAATCGCATTCTCGTCGTCGAACTCGTCCGTCTCTTTTCCGTCACGCGACGTCAGTCCGTCCCAGCCATGTCCTTCAACGTAAAAGACGTGGCGCATGCGAAACATCTGATCGAGCTGCCGCGCATACAAATGCTGATTGGCCGCGCCTACGGCGTGAATCATATGACAATCCCCAACCTGTTTCAGCGCGCCGCCTAGAGTCATGCGCGCGTCATTTCGAAGGCGATCCGACTATGCTTGCGACCGGCAAGAACCGCAACCGGAAGTTGTTCTCTATTTTCGTGGATGCGGGACGAATGGACGCTGGCAATCGCGTGGCGGCGTGCGGTAACCTCGCCGAAGACCGGCCCGGGCCACCGGTCAGGGGAAGTGGTGAGTGATGACCGGGGAACCCGCCGCAGCGACGCCGGACAGGATGAAGGTTTTCATCTCGTACTCGCGCGACGATGTGAATTTCGCCGACCAGCTCGTGCTCGCCCTCAAGGACAGAGGCTTCGAGCCGCTGCTCGATCGCCACGACATCGGCAGCGGCGAGGAATGGCGCCCGCGCCTCGGCGGCCTGCTGCTCTCCTGCGACACGGTCGTCTTTGTGCTGACGGAAAACTCTGCCGGCTCGCCCGTATGCGAATGGGAGGTCGAGGAGGCCGCGCGCCTCGGCAAGCGGATGATCCCGGTCGTGCCCCAGGAGATCGACGGCGTCGCTCCGCCCATCGCGCTCGCCGGCCTCAACTGGATCCATTTCTACAGCGACGACAAGCTTCCCGGCTCCGGCTTCTACGACGGCCTGCGGAAGCTCGACCAGGCGCTCCGCGTCGACACCGACTGGCTGCGCGTGCAGACGCGCCTGTCCGAACGCGCCACCGAATGGTCGCGCCAGTTCAATGAGGACCTCCTGCTGCGCGGCCTCGCGCTCAGCGAAGCCGAGGTCTGGCTGGGCAGGGCCCCAGCCGGAACGGCCGCCCCGCCGCTGATCAACGAATACCTCACCGCCAGCGCCACCGCCGAAGCCAGGCGTAACGCTGAAGCGAAGGCGCGGATCTTCGAGCGCGAAGAAGCGCTGCAGCGGGCCGAGGCTGCCGTGCGCGACAAGGAGATCGCCGCCGCGCGCCTGCAGGCGACCCTTGCGGAGAAAGTTCGCATCGATCGCCGCATGCGCAGCCTGTCCTACTTCTCGCTGCTGCTCGGCCTGGTGCTCGCGCTCGGCGCAGGCGCCGCCGCATGGTTCCTCTCCGACCAGCACGTCGCCAGCGCGGAGCGCACCTCGGTGCTCTATGCGCAGGCCGCCAGCGTCCTCAGCGACGAGGGCGACAACGCCAAGGCGATGCTGATGGCTATCTCCGGCGATCCGCTAGCGCAGCGCGGGCCGATCGAAAAGGGCCTCCGGCCGCAGGGCTATTACGAAGGCCGCGCCGCGCTTGAGCGCGGCTACGCCAGCAATCGCCTGATCCGTGCGTTCCCGGGGCACACCGAGTCAGCCGGCTCCGTCGTCTTCTCGGAAGACGGCGCGCTCGTCCTCACCGGATCGCTCGACGGCGACGCGCGGTTGTTCCGCGCTGACACCGGCGCCTTGATCGCGACATTCGACGGCGGCGACAAGGCCGGCGCGGCGACCGCCATGTTTTCCGCCGACGAGAAGCAGGTTGTCGTTGCGAGATCCGATGGCGAGATTTCCATCTGGGACATAGCAAACCGGTCGGTCGCCGACAGAAGGGCCTTCTTCACGCAGGACCTGTTCGGCATGCCCGTGTTGTCGGCCGACGGAACGCATGTCGTGGCGGCGACCTATCAGAATGTCGTCGAAGTCTGGAGCGTCGCTGACTCCCGTCGTATCAAGACTATCACCTACGAGGGCGGCCAGGCCATTCGCGCGCACGCCTTTTCGCCGGACGGTCAGTTCGTACTGCTTGGCATGACGGGCGCCCACGCTGAAGTCTGGAGCCTGACCGGCGTCTCCAATTCGCCCGTCGAGACTTTCAACTTCGACGACCTCACTAACAAGGCTGTGGTCCAGATCGCCATGTCGCCGGACATGCGCCACGTCATCGCCGCCACCGAAGATGGCGGCGTATTCGGCTTCGAGCGCGAGGCGCCGTCTCCCTTTCCGGCGGATATCTTGAGCGATAGTTCGGCTGCGCCCCTGGCGCTTGCCTTCTCGCCTGACGGAAGACGGCTGCTGCAGATGTCGGCCGATGGCTTCGCAAGGGTCTGGGATCTCGACGCCGATGTCGTCGCCGCCCGTTTCCGGGTTGGCGAGACCGGCGTGTTCGGTGAAGGCTCGGCCGCCTTCTCGCCCGATGGCGCACAGATACTTACCGGCACGCTCGGCGCCGTTCAGCTCTGGCGTGCGGATACCGGCACGGCGCTGGCGGTGCTCAACGAAAATGGCGGCGAGGTGAACTCGGTCGCCTTCTCGCCGGATGGAAGCCTCGCGCTCACCGGCGGCGCCGACGGCAATGCGCGTCTGTGGGATGTCGCAACCGGCAAGCCGGCCGGCCCCGTCCTGACCGGGCGGGGCGATGCGATCCATGCGGTTGCGTTCTCGCCCGACGGCAAGCTCGCCCTCACCGGATCGGATGCGCGCGACGTGCGCGCGGGCAATGTCCGGCTGTGGAACGCCGTCACCAGCGCGCGCGGCAACATTCTCTCGGGCCACAACCAGCCCGTGCTGTCGGTGGCGTTCTCGAGCATCGGAACGCAGACCGCTGCCGGCGCGCAGGATGGCAAGGTCCGTATCTGGACCTTGAACACCCAGGCCTCTGTCGAGTTCGACGCGCACAAGCAGGCGGTGAACTCGATCGCCTTCTCGCGGGACGGCTCGCGCCTTCTCACGGGGTCATCCGACGGAACGGCAAGGCTGTGGCGCATCTCCGACCAGGTTCTGCTCGCCACCTACAAGGCCGGAGACAAGGTGTGGGCCGCCGCGTTCTCGCCGAACGAGCAGTACGTGCTCACCGGCTCGACGGGCGGCGTGGCGATCCTCTGGCCGATCGGCGGAGGCGAGCGCGTCCGCACCTATGCCGGCCACAGCAACAATGTCTCCTCGCTCGCTTTTTCGCCCGATGGGTCGCTCATCCTCACCGGATCGATGGACGGCACGGCGATGCTCTGGCGGACCGACCAGGATCGTCCCACGGCGGCGTTCACCGGCCACACCGGCGCCGTGCGATCCGTTGCGTTCTCGCCGGACGGCAAGCGCGTCATGACCGGTTCGCTCGATGGCACGGCGAAGATCTGGGCCATCGATCCTTTCCTGTTCGCCGTGCCTGAGGAGCAGCAACGCCTCGCTTGCGAAAAGCTCTCGCAGCTCGGCGTCAACAGGTTCGAGGAGATCGATTTCAAGCGCTTTCCGATCCTGACGATCGAACGCCCACGTCCGTGCGAGGTCGAATGGAAGACGGCGGCGCAGCCCGCAGTTGCGCCCGCGAATCCATCGCCGCCCAGTCCCGCGAAACAGCCGGGCCCCGAACTCCGCCCGGCGACGACGGCCCCGCAGCCTTAGCGGGTACGTCTATCGTCTGTACTTGATGAACGGCGTCGCCTTGGCCACGCGGTCATAAAGCGCTCGCGCCGTGGCGTTGAACTCCAGCGTCAGCCAGTAGACCTGATCTGCGCCGCGCTTGTCGGCGGCGTCATAGACCGCCTGGATCAGCGCGCGTCCCACACCCTTGCCCCGCGCCTCGGGCAGGGTGAACAGGTCCTCGAGATAACAGCGCGGCCCCGCCGCCCAGGTCACCGGGTGGAAAAGGTAGTGCACGATGCCAAGGATCTTCCCGTCATCTCGCGCCGCGCAGAAGCCGAGGATGGGCGCCTCGGGATCGAGAAGCCGCTGCCAGGTCAGGTCCGTCACGCTGTCCGGGATCGTCGTCTTGTAGAAATCGAGATAGCCGCGCCAGAGCGCGTCCCATTGATGCCGGTCAGCCGGCTCGAGGGTGCGGATCGTGAAAGTCATGGGCCGCGATCTGATGCAGCCCGGAGCAAGGGGTCAAGCTGCCTCGCGCCATTCGCTAGCTGAGCGCCCCGCCAATCGTATTGGCCAGCGTCCAGAACGTGTCTGCCAGGTTGATCCCCAGCACCTGCATGGAAATGATGGCCGCCAGCGCGATCAGCGCGGCGATTAGCCCGTCAGGCGAGATTTCTCGAAAATTTTCGCGAGCCCTACTTGCATGAGAACAAAAAGGGAATATAACAAACAGACAGAACGGAGCATGAACATGTCTGGGGCTGTCAACTTCTGCGGATCTAGCGGGGCTTCCTACCAATTCGAACAATTCGGCATGGACCAGGACTGGGCGAAAATCGCCGGTACCGTCCTCTTTGCCGCCCCCGAGGGCCGCTCGTGGCGCGTGATCCGCGTCGGCGACCAGGGTGGGGTCAATGGCGACATCAACGCCTTCTGGCGCTGGCGTGAAGCCCGCCGCTATGGGGCGACCGCCGTGTTCGTCCGGCGCTGCAGCGACATCGCCAAACGCCGGGCCGAAGCCGCCGACCTCGAACTGGGTCTCGACCCCGTGTTCGCAGCCGGCAGCGAACTCGACCGCATCGCCGCCTGAACACTCCTCAAGAACAGAACCTCGTCATCCGGCGCTCGATGAGCCGCGACTGCCCCTCAAGGCTCTCGCGCCGGCCGCCAGACGGGAAGCGGGCCCGCGGTACTCCGCGGGCCCGATCTGTTTCCACCCATAGGGCAGGGAAGACTATTGCCCGCCGACTCTGCCGCCGATCGGCTTCAGCGGCTGCTGGCTGGCCGCCGTCTTGGCGAGGCGCGCAAGCTGGATGAACTCGGCGCGATAGCCGAACTCGTCCTTGCCCTTGGCGCCGTTGGCGAGATCGATCACGGAGTCCCAGGTAAACGCTTTGTCGAGGTACGGATCGCCGCGCAGCATCTCGCCATAGGCCGCAACCGAGGTGGCAAACCGCGTCGCCTCCGGCGCCTTGGCGATATCGCTGACCGCGTCCTTCTCCGTGATCGGCCGGTCGACCAGCTTGGATTTGTCCGCGCCCGGCGTCTTGTAGCGCAGCTTCAGGAAAGCGAATTCGCCTGAGTTGGTGGCCGACACGGGTTGCGGCTTGTAGCGGCTAGGATCGATCAGGCGAGCGTCGGAGCCGACGGGCGTGAACTCATAGATCGCCGTCACCGACGTGCCCGCGCCGATCTCGCCGGCATCGACCTTGTCGTTATCGACCTTGTCGTTGTTGAAGTCCTCCCGGTTCAGAAGCCGTGTCTCGTAGCCGATCAGGCGGTACTCCGCGACCTTGGCCGGGTTGAACTCCACCTGGATCTTCACATCGTTGGCGATCGAGAACATCGATCCGGAAAGATCGTCGCTCAGGACCTTCCTCGCTTCGTTCAGGTTGTCGATGTAGCTCGCCATGCCGTTGCCGGACTGCGCCAGCTTCTGCATCAGCAGGTCGTTATAGTTGCCCGTGCCGAAGCCCAGCACCGACAAATAAACCCCGCTCTCCCGCTCGCGGCCGACGAAGTCCTCGAGCTGTTCGGGGTTGTTGATGCCGACATTGAAGTCGCCATCCGTCAGCAGCATCACGCGGTTGACCGAGTTCTTCGAGAAGTTCTGCTTGGCGAGATTATAGGCCAGCCGCAGCCCTTCGCCGCCCGCCGTCGATCCGCCCGCCGAAAGTCGGTCCAGCGCCGCGCGGATCTTCTCCTTGTCAGCGGTTGGCTCCAGCACGGTTCCCGCCGCGCCGGCATAGACCGCGATGGAAATGCGGTCCTTCTCGCTCATCTGGTCGACCAGCATCTTCAGCGATTTGATCGCCAGCGGCAGCTTGTCGTCCGAACTCATCGAGCCCGACACGTCGATCAGCAGGGTAAGATTCAACGGCGGCCGGCTGTCGCGGCTGATGTCATACCCTTGCACGCCGATGTGCATCAGCTGCCGCCCGGTGCTCCACGGCGAGGGCGTAACCGTCACCGTCGTCTCAAACGGCGTGTCCTTCGATTTCGGCAGGGCATAGTCGTAGTCGAAATAGTTGATCAGCTCCTCGATCCGCACCGCGTCCTTGGGCGGCAGGGCGCCCGCGTTCAGCATGCGGCGCACGTTGGAATAGCTCGCCGTGTCCACGTCGATCGAGAAGGTCGAAACCGGGTCTTCCGACACCAGCTTCACCGGATTGATCTCGACGTTCTTGTAGTTCTCGCGGTCGATATCGCCCGGCCGCGGCTGTATCGCGGTTTGCGCATAGGGCTGACTGGGCATTGCCGATGGCGGCGGCGGCGGAGGCGCGAGATAGGCATAGCCCTGTCCCGCCTGGGCTTCACGTGGCCTGTCGGCGCGTTTGGCTTCGGCGCGTCCGTCGGCCATCAGCTGGCCGGTAACTACGACGCCATTTTTGTCCGGACCCGCCTTCTCGTCGGCGATCTGGTCGACGGGGCCGTTAGGTTCTGAAGGCTGGCTGGCGCAGGATGCAAGCGCGATGGCTGACGCCGCCGCCAGAAGCGATGCGTGAATGCGTGTCACTGATGTCCCCATTCTTTGAAACCCAGAGGGTTCAGGCCGATTGGCCTTGAGTCCGAATGGGCTTAGGGGGCGCCCCGATTGGGGCGGGTTTGCGTCCCGCTCAAGTCGGAAACGGTCTTACTCTGCAGCCGGTTGAGGGCGGCGCGAGGCCACCCACTCATGGATGTCCGCTTCCAGGACAGGCAGCGGTCTTGGGCCCGGCTGCAGGATCGCGTCGTGGAACGCCTTCAGGTCGAACTGCTCACCCAGCGCCTGCGTCGCCTCGGTCCGCAGCCGCCTTATGGTTTCCCGTCCCGCCATGTAGGCGCAGGCCTGACCCGGCCAGACGATGTAGCGGTCGACCTCGTTCGCCATGCGCTCGCGCGGCAGTCCGGTTGTGTCGGCGAGATAGCTGATCGCCTGTTCGCGCGTCCACTTCTTGGAATGGATTCCCGTATCCACCACTAGCCGCGCCGCGCGAAACAGCAGCGACTGCAGGTAGCCGAGCTTGGCTAGTCTGTCGGTCTCGTAGGCGCCCAGCTCGTTGGCGAGGTCTTCGGCATAAACGCCCCAGCCCTCGGCAAATGCCGGGTTGGAGATCAGGTAGCTCAACACCGGCTGATCCGTCCGCTCCCGCGCGAGCCCTGCCTGTATGTGATGCCCCGGCGCTGCCTCGTGGAAGGACAGCGTCTGCAAGGTCCACATCGGCCAGTCGAGCGTCGAGCGCAGGTTGAGGTTGTAGGTCGCCGGCCGCGAGCCATCCAGCGCCGCCGCCTTGTAGTAGGCGCCTGGCGCCGTGTCCTGCGAGCTCTGTGGCGCAATGCGGATCTCGACCTTCCCCTTCGGGCCCGTTCCGATCACGCGTCCAAGCCTGGGCTCTACCCATTTGATGTGCGTCTGGATCGCGACGATTAGCGCGGCCTGTCCCTCCGGCGTGTCGGGGAAGAGGTAGGCGGGGTCCACGCTCAGTGCGCGCAGGCGCTGGCCTACCGAGCCTTCTTCCTGTCCCAGTTCCAGCAGCAGTTCGTCCATCTGCTTGGAGATGTCCGCCACCGCTTTCTCGCCCGCCTTGTGCAGCTCGTCCGGCGACAGGTTCGTCGTCGTGTAGAGCCTCAGTGCATCGAGATAGTACTGGTCGCCCTGCGCGATCTTCCACACGCCCGGCTCGTCGGCCGCCTTCGGGATTGCCTTCTCCAGAACCTTCTCGAGTTCGCGATATTCCCTCGCGATGTCTCCACCGACGATGCTCACGGCTTCGTCGACCAGCTTTTTGATGTCGTCTTCCGGAATGTCCGGAATCTGCGCCAATGCCTCGACGAAGAACAACACCATCGGATGCTCGCGCGCATTGTGCGGCGTCAGCCCGCGCACCTTCTCAAGCGTGCGCTGCAGGATCGCCCTCGGCGGTGTGGCGCCATTGGCGATGTCCGTCTCGAAACGCCGCCGCTCGCCCAGCATCGCGTCGTCGACCTGTTTTAGCCGCACCAGCCACGCATCCGCATCCTTGCGCGAGCGGATCGCATGATAGGTCGTCATGAACTTGACGAGGTCCTGATAGGCCCCGTCGAAGGGGTTGATCACATAGGGACTCGCCCAGCCGAGATTGGCGTAGCCATAGCCGTGCCGGTCCACCTCGGCCGCTGCGCCATAAACAAAGAGCAGGGTGTCGAGCTGCCGGACCGAGTCCGGCGTCAGGGCGGCGCGGTTGATGCGCTCCAGTTGCCCCAGGTAATCCAGCCTGAGCCCGCGGGCTTTCTGGTTGCCCGACATGGTCCTGTCATCGAGAAGGCTCGCATAGGGCCCGCCGAAGGTCTCCTGCGACAAACCCAACATGTCAGCTTCTTCAGGTGACCGCCCCATTTCCGCCTGACCAATACGCTGGATCAGGGAGGCTAGTTCTGGATCCGCGGGAGGCGTCTGTTGCGAACAGCCCGCAAGCCCGAGGAACATGGTCGCCGCAGCGGCAACCATGGGTCTGAAGGGCAAAATCCAGTCCCGCTGAAACATCTGATTCGCATTGGTTGAGACGGTCTAGGTTTTCCGATAATGACCGCGCAGCATCAAGTTAGGAGCGAGTAAATGAGCACTCCCACCCCAGGGGGCCAGCCCGAGTTGACCGGTCAGGTAATGTTCTACCGCAAACCGGAGCCGCTTTCGCTGGAACGCCACAAGAATCTGGGCGTGAAGCAGATTGCCGCTCCGTTCGCCTTCCTGCGGACGGCCCATGCCGTTCCGATCACCGTAAGCGAGTTCGGCGTCGTGGCCACCTGCTTCCCGATCATTTTCGTGGGGGCGGAAAAGACCCCTGTCGCGGTAATGGGCGTCCGCCAGAACGAAAACGAGTATGTAGACGCGTCGGGCCAGCCCGACCCGGACACCTACATCCCGGCCTTCGTGCGCCGTTATCCGTTCGTCTTCGCCTCCGACCCGAAGAGCGACAAGCTGCTGCTCTGCGTCGATACCGAAGCTTCGATGGTTTCCAACCAGCCCGACGTTGCCTTCTTCGACGGCGACAAGGCCTCGAAATTCACCGAGGACGCGATCGAGTTCTGCAAGGAATTCGAACGCCAGCGCCGCGCCACCGCCGAGTTCGTCGAGATGCTCGACAAGGCCTCGCTGTTCGAACAGAAGTCGGTCGCCTTTACTCCCCGCGACAATCAGGGGAATGCCGGCGCCACCCAGAAGATCGCCGATTACTGGGCGATCTCCGAAGAGGGCCTCAACGCTCTGCCGGAAGGTAAATTCCAGGACATCCGCAACACGGGCGCCCTCGCGGCGGTCTATGCCCACATGGTCTCGCTGATGAACTGGCAGCGCGTGATCCAGCGCACCATGCGCCGGCTCGCGACCCAGCCGGCGGTCAACTGATACGGCCGTCACAGCCAAACACCGGGCCTCACAAATGGGGGAGGGGTATGGACCTCTCCCCCAGCGCCCCCTTACTTCAGGCCTGAACTCCCGGTACATTTCCTGCTGCTTTCAGCCGGTTACCGGCGTTCGATCTTTCGGATGGCGCGAGGTTCTGGATTGCGCGGATTGATGACGCGAGCTTGGGCGATTGCGGCGGCACTCCTGCTGGCCGTGCTCGGCGCGAATGCCGCGTCGGCCCAGGCCGTGAAGACGCTCCATACCAATGCCAGCCTCATCGCCGAGCGCTCGGCAGTCGCGCCGGGCGACACCTTCCTCGGCGCGCTCAAGCTCGATCTTGAAGATCCCTGGCACGTCTACTGGATGAACCCGGGCGACAGCGGCCTTCCGCCTGCCGTGTCGTGGACGCTTCCCGAAGGCGTCCAGGCCGGCGACTTCAAATGGCCAGCGCCCCACGCTATCCCGCTCGCGACCCTGATGAACTACGGCTACGAGCATCAGCTCGTTCTGCCGGTCGAGTTCAAGGTCCCGGCGACGGCCAAGCCTGGCGACACGATCAATCTAAGCGGCAAGTTCGATTGGCTGATCTGCTCCGACGTCTGCGTGCCCGATGGCGCCGAGCTGTCGTTGACGATTCCCGTCCAGGCTGCGCGCGCCACGGACACCACAGCCAGTGGTGAGATCGGGAAATCGATCGCCACCATGCCCGTCCCGCTTACCGGCGCCGCCACGGTCGAGCGCACCGCGGACGGCTTCCGCGTCGCCGCCGTCGATGGCGACCTCGCCGAAGCCGCGAAGACTGCGTCCGACATCCATTTCTTCCCGGAAGGCCAGGAGATCATCCACGCCGCCAAGCAGCAAGTCCGCCGTGGCGATGCCGGTGTTTCGGTCACGCTGAAGGCGTCAGACTATGCCAAGGCCGGCGACCAGCCGCTCCCGGGCATTGTGGTCGTGAAGGCGGCCGATGGCTCGCTGAGGTCCTGGCAGGTTCCCGCCCAACCCGGTACGACACCCGCCGGAGTGGCGAACGTGCCGGTCGGCGGCGGATCGAACGGCGCGCCGGTCGGCTTCGTCGAAATCGCCCTGATGATGGGCGGCGCCTTCCTCGGCGGTCTCATTCTCAACCTGATGCCCTGCGTGCTGCCGGTGCTGGCCGTGAAAGCCGCCGGCCTCGTCCACACCGCGCACGATCCGAAACAGACCCGCGCCCATGGCCTCGCCTACCTCGGCGGCGTGATGACCTGCTTTGCCGCCGTCGCCCTCGTCATCGTCGGGCTGCAGATGGCCGGCCAGCAGGTCGCCGTCGGCTTCCAGCTCCAGCACGCACCGATCGTCGCCTTTTTCGCGCTTGTGATGTTCGCGCTCGGTCTCAATCTGCTCGGCGTGTTCGAGATGGGCACGTCGCTGATGGGCGTCGGCCAGGACATGGCGGGCAAGGGCGGCGTATCCGGCGCCTACTACACCGGGCTCCTCGCCGCTTTCGTCGGCGCACCCTGCGTCGGCCCCTTCATGGCCGTCGCTCTCGGCTGGGCGCTGACCCAGTCCGCTCCGGTCATCATCGCGATGTTCCTGGTCATTGGCCTCGGCATGGCCGCGCCCTTCGTGCTGCTCAGCTTCACGCCCGTCATGGCGCGCCTCATCCCGAAACCCGGCGCCTGGATGGCGACCTTCCGGCAGGTGCTGGCTTTCCCGATGTTCGCCACCATGCTGTGGCTGCTCTGGGTCGTCGCCGGCCAGACCGGAGCGAACGGCGCGCTCGTCGTCCTCGCTGGTGCGATCACCCTCGGTTTCGGCATCTGGCTCGCCACCAAGATTGGCGGGAAGCTCCCGGGCCGCATCCTCGCCGGCCTTGTCATCCTCACTGCCTTCGTCGCTCCCTCGATCGCCACCGCGGGCATCAAGGCGCCTGTCGCTGGTGAGACCCTCGCCGCCGAAGCCGGGGCGGAGGACTGGTCGGTCGACCGTGTCAGCGCCCTGCGAGCCGAGGGCAGGGTGATCTTCGTCGACTTCACCGCCCGCTGGTGCGTCACCTGCCAGGTCAATACGGCCGTCGCGATAGACAGCGCCAAGGTCCGCGAGGCATTCGCCAGGCACAACGTGGCGTTCCTTGTGGCAGACTGGACCAATCAAGACAGTGTGATTGCCGCAGCTCTTGCCGAGCACGGCCGCGCCGGGGTTCCAC
>JAUYPV010000091.1 GCA_030697555.1 Hyphomonadaceae bacterium | reverse complement strand
CGCTGAAGCTGGGCGACCTGCCCGAGGGCAAGTGGCGGCATATGACCGGCGAAGAGCGGGATGCGCTGGTGAAGGCGGGCGGCGGTTCGTAAGGTTATGGGCGGCGTATGATCTCTTCGTAGATTGCACGCGTCTTTGCGTCGAAGCAGACGAAGACGATGTCCATCGCGGGGCCGTTGGTTCTCAGGAAGTCACGGGCGGACTGGATCGCGATCTCGGTCGCCGGTTCGACGGGGTAGCGGTAGGCGCCGGTGGAGATGGCGGGGAAAGCGATCGAGTCGCAGGCGCGGTCTTCGGCGAGTTCGAGCGAGGCGCGGTAGCAGCTTGCGAGGAGAGCCGCCTCGTTGGCGCCGCCCCCCTGCCAGACCGGGCCGACGGTGTGGATGACATGGCGGTGCGGCAGGTTGTAGGCGCCGGTGATGCGCGCCTCGCCGGCGGGGCAGCCGCCGAGTCCGCGGCACTCTTCGAGGAGCCCTATGCCGGCGGCGCGGTGGATCGCGCCATCGACGCCGCCACCACCCAGCAGGGTCGGGTTGGCGGCGTTGACGATGACGTCGACGCGCACGCGCGTGATGTCGCCCGGCTCTGTCCTGATGCGTCCCGCGCGCATGCGCCTCTCAGGTGAAGAGGAATATGCTGAAGGCGAGCACAACGAGCGTGGTCAAGGCAAGGCCGATGATGTCGGAGACGGTGAGCCTGACTGCAGTTGCCGTCGTTTCGTGCTTTGCGAGCCGCAGTTCGCGCGCGATGAGGAACAGGGGAAAGGTGACGCTGATGGCGATGATGAAGCCGAAGATGACGTAGAGCCAGACGAGCTTGACGCCGAGCTTGCGCGCCTCGGCCACCATCAGCCCGGTTCCAGCGAGGAGATAGAGGCCGATGTCGACAGTGAAGGAGCGGGAGGCGGCGCTGGCCTTGAGATCGTAGAGATACTGCATCCGGTCGGGCGAGGCTGTGTCGCCGAGGAAATAGGTGAGGTTCTGGCTCCAGGTGGCGATGAGCGCCACAAGCGCCACAGCTGCGTAGAAGATGCATAGATTCCGGCTTGTGCGGGACATATTCCCCTCCCCTTGAAATCAATGTTCCGGCTGGAGAGCGGCCGCTCCCAGCTTGTTTATGCCGCCACATTGCAGAATCGCCGGGCTCGCGTAAATGACGCTCGAAACGCGGCTGGCCGCGCTGGCGCTGAAGTTTGCTGGACACCCGAGCATGAAGCCTGATCTCGCCCCTCTTCTTGCCCCGCAGGACGAGGCGTCGGCGAAAAGCCATGGGCTGAAGCCGGACGAATTCCAGATCATTCTCGACCGGCTGGGGCGGAAGCCCAACCTGGTCGAGATGGGCATCTTCTCGGTGATGTGGTCGGAGCACTGCTCGTACAAGTCGACGCGGCGGCATCTGGGGAAGTTTCCGACCAAGGGGCCGAAAGTCATCCAGGGACCGGGGGAGAATGCCGGCGTTGTCGATATCGGCGATGGCCCGAACGGACCAATGGCGTGCATCTTCAAGATGGAGAGTCACAACCACCCGTCCTATATCGAGCCCTATCAGGGGGCGGCGACGGGCGTGGGCGGCATCCTGCGCGATGTGTTCACGATGGGGGCGCGGCCGATCGCGCTGGTGAATGCGCTGCGGTTCGGCGATCCGAGCCATCCGAAGACGCGCAGCCTCGTTGCGGGCGTGGTCGGCGGCATTGGCGGGTACGGCAACTGCGTCGGCGTGCCGACGGTGGCGGGCGAGACGCAGTTCCACAAGGGATACAACGGCAACATCCTCGTCAACGCGATGGCGGTGGGGCTCGCGGACCAGGACAAGATCTTCTACTCGCGCGGCGCCGAGCCGGGGAATGCGATCTTCTATGTGGGATCGAAGACCGGGCGCGACGGCATCCATGGCGCGACCATGGCGTCGGCGCAGTTCTCGGAAGGCGACGAGGAGAAGCGGCCAACAGTGCAGGTGGGCGATCCGTTCACCGAGAAGCTTCTCATTGAAGCGTGCCTCGAGCTGATGGCGACGGACTGGATCCAGTCGATCCAGGACATGGGGGCGGCTGGACTTACGTCGTCGTCTGTCGAGATCGCCGACAAGGGCGGCGTCGGCGTCGAGATGGACATGGACAAGGTGCCCCAGCGCGAGACGGGCATGACGGCTTACGAGATCATGCTCTCGGAAAGCCAAGAGCGGATGCTGATGGTGCTGAAGCCCGGGCGCGAGGCGGATGCGAAGAAGATTTTCGACAAGTGGGATCTCGACGCGGAAGTGATCGGCTACACGACGAACACTGGTCGGCTGGTGCTGAAGCAGCAGGGCCAGGTGGTGTGCGATATTCCGGTGCCGCCGCTGTCGCAGGATGCGCCGAACTATGACCGGCCGTGGAATCCGCCCAAGCCGGCGCCTGCGTTGGATATCTCGAAGTATCCGGAGCCGAAGGACTACGGCGAGGTTCTGCTGAAGCTGATGTCGTCGCCGGACATGGCGTCGAAGCGGTGGATCTGGGAGCAGTATGATCGGCACGTGATGGGCGACACGATCGACTCGTCACAGTCCGGGGGTGATGCGGCAATCGTGCGTATCCACGGAACCAACAAGGCGTTGGCGATCTGCTCGGACTGCAACCCGCACTATGTGGCGGCCGACCCCTATGAAGGCGGCAAGCAGGCGGTGGCGGAGGCTTTTCGGAATCTTTCCGCAGTTGGTGCGACGCCGATCGCCATCACCGACAACCTAAACTTCGGCAATCCCGAGAAGCCCGACACGATGGGCGTGATCGTGAAGGCGATCGAGGGGATGGCGGAAGCCTGCCGCGTTCTGGATTTCCCGGTCGTGAGCGGGAACGTGTCTTTGTACAACGAGACGGATGGCGTGGGGATTCCGCCGACGCCGGTGGTGGGCGGGATCGGGTTGATTGAGGATCTCGACAAGATCGCTACGCTGAAGGGGGCGCAGGCGGGAGACACGCTGATCCTGATTGGTGAGACAAAGGGACATATGGGCGCTTCGGCCTATGCTCGCGTGATCCTCGGCCTGGATGGCGTGGCAGCAGGCTCGGCTCCGCCGGTCAATCTTGAAGAAGAACAGATGCATGCAGCGTTCGTTGGAATGCTGATAGCCAAAGGACTCGTAAGTGCTGTCCACGACCTCAGTGACGGCGGTCTTGTTTGTGCGCTCGCTGAAATGGCCTTGGTCAGCAACGTTTCGATGTTCATTGACCGCGGAAACGAACCACTCAACGCGGCTGTCCTATTTGCGGAGGATCAGGGTCGGTATCTTGTCGCGCTCAAGAAGCTCAATGATCAGTTTGCGAGCTGCGTAGACCTCTTCCCCGGATTATCGTGGTCCGTGATCGGTGGCGTCGGAAAGGGGAAGTTGTCGTCATCATTCGAAGAGGCGAACATCACGCTGACAAGCATGTCACCTGATCATGAAGGCGCGCTCCCGCTTTGCGAAGTCCCCCTCGCCGCCCTTCGCGCCGCGCATGAGGGCTGGCTGCCGAAGTATATGCGGGGCGAGGCTTAGGCCCGGCCGGCGAGCGTCGCCCTCGTGGTTCGACGGGCGCCGCCTTCGGCGGCTGCTCACCATGAGGGCTAACGAGACAGGCGCGATGTTGAGAGGCCTCATGGTGAGCAGCTTGTGCTGACGAAGTCTGCGCAAGCGTCCGTCGAACCACGAGGGGGGCTTGCAGCGGCGCGAGACGGCCCAGACCTTTGAGGTCACAATCTGTGATCTCAAAAAACGTAAGGCTTGTTTGCGCCGGCGCGACACGAGCGCGGCACGACTGCGTTCCAACCCGAAGGAGGCCAACCCGGCGCAGAATCAGTCGACTAGGCTGGCTATCCCTCGCCTGCCCGCTCACCGCTTTGCGAGGCTTTTTATTGTGACTGGCTCACCCCGGAACACCGCAGACAATGTTGGAGCTTGATCAAGAGCGAATGACGCGCGGCGCAGTGGACAAGCTGGCCCGCTAGCGAAGAATGAAGCGAACGCTTGCGCCTGTTGCGGCCAATACCTCAATCGTCTGCTCATGAACCGTAATGATCTTCTCTTGCTGAAGGTCCAACGCGAATTGGATTGTATCGGGAGCGACAACCTCCACGCTCGGAGCGGCTGTGCCCGTTGTTACGCCGGTTGCAATTGCTCCCGATCCGCTCGGTTGAACCGTCACCACCCCGGTCCGTACGCCGGTCGAATTCATAGTGGTTTCGTTGGTCACAACATCGACGTCACGGCGTCGGAAGATTGCTTTCCCGTCTGCCCCAAGACCCATGTAGCGAATTTCGGAAAAGCCCTTGTTGCGCTTGCGCCCGAAAATATCGGCTTTTCCAAACGCATTCGGCAGACTTTCTTTCACATCGACGCGGAGCATCACGTCACCGACGCTTACAACCGATTCCACATTGGCGGCGCGGTTCGTGGTTGCCTGCTGTTTCACTGAGCCACAAGCAGCGAGCATGACTACCGCCGCAACAGCGAGTTTGATCCGCATAAGCCCCTCCCCAATTTGCTGTTGAGTACATCGCGCGCCACTGTCTTGCGGGTCAAGGCTGCCGAGATATATGCGGGGCGAGGCTTAGCGACGTAACTCTGCCCCCCGAAGCGGGGGAAGTGGATCGGCGCGGAGGGCCGAGACGTAGGGGCGAGTCGCGAGGGGATTGTCTCAACGAGCCCCCTCGGGACTCGCCCCCATCCCGGCTCCGCCGTACTTCCCCGGGAAGCGGGGGAAGAGTTGCCGCTCTCAAACTGCGTTCCAACCTGAAAGATTCGCAATCCTTGGGAACCGGAACAGCGCTGGGGGCGCGGCGTTGTGCCAGTGACGGCGGGGGTCTGGGGACGTCCTTGGAGGATTTATATGTCCCGCATCATGCTCATTGGCGCTGCCAGCCTCGCGGCGCTCGCGTTTGCCGCCTGCGGCGAGAAGACCGACCTCGCTACAGATATGTCCACTACGCCGATTGAAACCGCGACGGTCGATACCGCCGCGGCCGATCCGGAAGCCAGCGTCCGCGACGCTCAGGACTTCGTGAATGCGATCGGCCAGGCCAGCCTGGTCGAGATCCGCACCAGCGAGATGGCGCTCGAGAAAGGCAAGAATGCCTCGCTCAAGACCTTCGCGCAGAAGATGATCGACGACCACAAGGCCGCCGGCGAGAAACTGAAAGCCGCCGCCTCTGCCGCCGCCCTCGCCCCGCCGCCGGAAACGCTGGACGATTTCCACATGCGCCGGATCAACGACCTGGTTGAAACGGATGGCGACGCCGACTTCGACGCGGACTATGCGGCGCTGCAGGTCGACGCCCACAACGACGCGATCAAGGTGGTGGAAGGCTATTCGAAAAACACCAACGCGCTTCCGCAACTGAAGTCGTTCGCCGACGAAGTGCTGCCGACGCTGGTCGCCCACAAGGTCGACGCCGAGAAGGTGCGCGACGCGGTGACAAAGCAAGGCGCGAAGTCGAATCCTAGCTAACCCTTAGATCCTCCAAGGGGTGACCCTTGAGGTGGCTCACTAGACGGGAATGACGCAGCGGTTCTTTATTGAACCGCTGCGTTCTCCCATTGCGCTTGCGTAATCCGGAACTAGATACATCCGGGGACAGACAAAACCGGATTACCCTGTACGCGGGCAGGCAGGGCGAAATCCAGGGAGGGACATCTAATGGCGATGGAGCGTGCCACGCTCGAGGCGTATTTGCGCGAGGCGTTTCCGGATGCCCAGATCACGCTGACCGACCTCGCCGGCGACAATGATCACTGGCAGGCCGAAATCGTGTCCGAGACCTTTCGCGGCAAGTCGCGGGTGGCGCAGCACCAGGCGGTCTATGCGGCGCTGAAGGGCCGGATGGGCGGCGTGCTGCACGCCCTCGCGCTCACCACACGCGCTCCGGCCTGACAGGTGGCTGTGGTGGCGCAAAGGACCAGCGACAATGCCATCGGCGTGCGCCGCCTCGGATTCGGGGTGAGCGGGCCGCATGGCACGCCGCTCGTGCATCCCTCGCTTACCGCTGACCTGATCTATCGCGCCGTCGACCGCGGCGTGCGCCTGTTCGACACCGGACCTTCCTATGGCGCGGGCGAAGCGGAGCGGCGCCTGGGAGAAGCGATGCGGCGCCTGCCGCGCCATGACTGCATCATTTCGACCAAGGTGGGGCTTTCGTCTTCCGGGCTGGCGCGGCGCATCCGCGACTTCTCGCCCGAAGGTGTACGCAAGTCCGTCGAGGGATCTCTCAAGCGGCTCGGCATGAAGCGCATCGAGTGGCTGCTGCTGCACGGGCCTGCGCCCTCGGAGATCACCGACGACCTGCTGAAGACGCTGACCGATCTCAAGCGCAAGGGCGACATCGCCGTGCTGGGGATCGCCGGCCGCGGGCCGGAGCTGGAGGCGGCGCTGGCGACAGGACAGTTCGGCGTCTTCATGGCGCCGGTGCATGCGGCGCTGAAACCCTACGACCTGGCGCGGCTGGCGCGGATCCGGGCGACGGGCGCGGAGATTGTCGGGATCGAAGCGCTGGCGCCGGCCCTGCCCCGCTTTCCGGCGCCTGTGACGCCGGGAGCGACATGGCGTCTCGCCCGGGCGCTGGCGGGACGGTTCGGGGCTCATGCCCCGACCCCGATGACGCCGGAAGAATGCCTGGTGTGGGCGCTGGGCGAAGGCGGGGCGCACCGGGTGGTGGTGACAACGACCCGCCCGGAACACTTCGACGCCAATGTCTATGCGGTGACGACGCCCTCAACGGGACGCTTGATTGGCGGCCCGTCCAGCCTTAGCTGAGAGGCTAGCGCCCCGCGGATATGTACCAGGGCGGCCAAAAAGAGGCCTAGGTCATGAGCCAGGACATCAATGCCCGCATCCAGGGGCTGGTCGACGCCAACCCGGTGTTTCTGTTCATGAAGGGCACACCGACCTTCCCGCAGTGCGGCTTCTCGGCGACCATTGTCTCGATCCTCGACCATATCGGGGTCGAGTATGGCTCAGCCAACATCCTGGAAGACGCCGAGCTGCGGCAGGGCATCAAGGATTTCTCGAGCTGGCCGACCATTCCGCAACTCTACGTGAAGGGCGAGTTCGTCGGCGGCTGCGACATCACGAAAGAGATGTTCCAGTCGGGCGAGCTGAAGTCGCTGCTGGTTGATAAAGGCGTGCTGCAGCCGGCCTGATCTCGGCTCACCTCCCCCTGGAAGGGGGAGGTCGGCATTTCGACGAAGTCGAAATCCGGGTGGGGGTCACTTCGTCCCGCACTCGTTGAACGAAGTGATCCCCACCCGTCGCTAGCTTCGCCTTCGGCTCGCATGCTCCGACCTCCCCTTTCCAAGGGGAGGTAT
>JAUYPV010000088.1 GCA_030697555.1 Hyphomonadaceae bacterium | reverse complement strand
GAGGGATTTCCAGGGACTGCGGGGCTGAACGCCCGCAGCCTGCACGCCGGCGGCGCTACCCACGGCAGAGGCGTGAAACGACCGCCTTGTCCGAGGCCGCTGGTCAGACGAACACGGGGACGCGGGATCCGCGTTTCTCTTCGACTACCGGTAGCGCTGCCTAACCGCAGCGAAGCCAAACCACGCGGGCGATCCCGCGTCCCCAGCCCTCCATCTTGGATGGCGCCCTGTCTCCCGAAGCCCGAAAGGGCGCAGGGAGAATGCATCCCGGACGGCGCAGCCGGTCCGAATGCGAAGCTGCGTCTTCCACCAACCTTTTTCAGGAGTCTCACATGACCAAATTTCTACGCAGAGACAGATACGACCGCGCTCTCGATCTCGCCCGCAAGGCTCGCCGCCGCGGCGATGTCGTCGCTGCCGACCGATGGCTGAAGCATGCCGACCGCATGATCGCCCACGGCGAAACCCACACTCGGTTCGTGACCGCCGCCAGGGTCCACGACATCGAACTCGAAGCTGCAAAGACCCGCGTGCAACAGGCGCAGACCCCGCCTCGCCGGCATATCTGGGAACGGCTCGACGAGCTGGTCGAGCAGTATGAGAAGGAAGACAGGGAAGCGGAAGAAGCCGCGCGTCGCGCTTCGTCCGAGTGACGCAGCGTCCGTGCGGGAGGCGCGAGCATCGCCAGGCGGGCTTGACTTCTTATCGAATATCGATAACGCTTGTGGCATAGATAATCATAAGGGTAGGCTCTCCCCATGCCCGGCAAAAACATCAGCCGCTTCGCTGCGGCCGCCTTCGCCACATCGCTACTTTCATCCGTCGCGCTTGCGCAGACGCCTCCACCGGCGCCTGGGCCGAACACGCCCGCCGCCGCGCCGCGCGCGCCCACCGCGCCCGAGCCCGGCTACGCCGCCCCGCGCACCTCCTTCGGTCATCCAAGCTTCGAGGGCGTGTGGATCTCCAACTTCGTCCTGCCGCTGGAAGCCTCGGACCGAGTGCCGGTGCTCACCCTGCCCGAGCCCGCCGCGAAGCAGATGGCGGCCGCCTTTGCAAAAGGCGTCGGCGATGCGCTCGACCGCCAGCTCGATCCCGAAGTGCCGGAACTCATGCGCAACATCGAAGGTCTCGCCGTCGTGCGCGGCGAGCGCCGCACGCGCGCGGTCGTCGTGCCTGCTGACGGCAAGATCCCCTACACGCCCGAAGCGCGGAAGGAAGCGATGCGCGGCCAGGGCATGGGCGGCTTCGACAATCCCGAAGATCGCCCCAACTGGGAGCGCTGCATCCGCAGCTCGGGACAGCCGCCGGTCTTCCCGATCGGCGAGGCCAATCCGCGCCAATTCATCCAGACGCCCAAGAGCGTCATCGTCCACACCGAATACGGCGGCGAGGCGCGCATCATTCCCTTCACCGACAAACATAAGCCGAAGATGTTCTGGTCGCTGCTCGGCGATTCCATCGCGAAATGGGAAGGCGACACGCTGGTCATCGAAACCATCGGCCTGCCCGAGACGGATCGCGTGCGCCTCTTCCCTAGCTTCATCGTCAGCCACGAAGCCACGGTCACCGAGCGCTACACGCGGCTATCCGACAAGGAACTGCTCTACCAGTTCACCATCGTCGATCCGAAAGTCTACACCGCTCCCTGGACCGCCGAATTCTCCGTCTACAAGACCGACAAGCACTTCTTCGAGCACGCCTGCCACGAGGGCAACTACGCCATGCACAACGTCCTCCGCGGCGCCCGCGTGCAGGAAGAAAGGGCTGCTCTGAAACTCGTGAAGACAGCAGCCACGGAAAAACCGAAGCAGTAGCCAACGCGACCGCGTCCGCTAGCTTCCACGCATGACCGCCCGATTCTTCCGACGCGACATCTCGTGGAACGACTACCGCGCCGTGCTCGATCTAGTACCCCCGCCCGGCATCCATGCGCCGGAAGCGGAATACAACATCGCGCCGAGCCAGCCCTGTCCCATCCCTCCGCCGCGCGCCGGAGGGAGAGTATGCGCCGCGGCATTCGATCCAGATCGCCCCCGCCTTCTGGGGCCTGGTGCCGGTGTGGTGGAAGAAGCCGCTGTCGGAAAAGAAATTCTCCACCTTCAACGCCCGCGCCGAACACATCGCCGACAGCGCCACCTTCTCCGGCGCCTTCCGCCAGAACCGCTGCCTCGTGCCCGCCTCAGGATTCTACGTCTGGTCCGACGGCACGCCCTTCGCCTTCGCTCTGAAGGACCAGCCATGGTTCTGCTTCGCCGGCCTGTGGAGCCGCGCCATGATCGACGGCTCCGAGTTCGACACCTTCGCGACCATCACCACCGAGGCCAACCTCGCCGTCGCCGGCCTCGCGGAGTCGATGCCCGTCATCCTCGACCCATCCAATTACCTGCGCTGGCTCGATCTCGAAGCCCGCGATCCCATGGCGCTGCTGAAACCCTGCCCCTCCGACGCCCTCCGCGCCTGGCCCGCCAACCCCGCCGTCGGCAACGTCCGCAACCAGGGACCAGGACTGCTGGGCGAATGAGCTGCCTTCATCCGGGTGATTCCGCGCCTAGTCCGGCTTCGAAGCCCGAACTTCGCGCGGGCTCTTCCCCGTCCACCGCTTGAACGCCCGCGAGAACGCAGTCGGGTCCGAGAAGCCGACAAGATAAGCCGTCTCGTTCACCGACACCTTCTTGTTGCCGAGATAGTGCATGGCAAGCCGTTGCCGCAGCTCGTCCAGCACCTGCTCGAACGTCACGCCCTCGGCCTTCAGCCTGCGGAACAAGGTCTGGCGGCTCTGCCCCACCTTCTTGGCGATCACGTCGATCCCGACATCGCCCGTGTGCAAGATCGGCATCAGCAGGCTCTCGACCTTGCCGCGAGCGGACTTGGAAGTCTCGAGGCTGTTGAGCAGCTCCTGCGCCCGCTCGCTCAGCACGCCGAACACATAGCGAGGCTGCAGCGCCACCCTGTGGCTCCCCGCCGCCGGGTCGACCCGCAAAGCGTTCCAGTGGCTGTCGAACACTACCGGACACTGGAAGACGCGGTCATACTCCGCGCGATACGCCGGCGCCGGATGCGTGACATGCACTTCCAGCACATGCTGCTTGGGCAGGAAACGGCGCGGCTGGCAGGTCATGCGCGCAAAGCCGACCTCGGTGAGTTCGGGAAACTCGTTGGGATTGGCGCGCGCATCCTCCAACCAGACGCCGCCCTTTTCCATCCTCATCCGGAAGCGGTCTCCCGGGCCTGCGCCCTCCACCTCGAAGTCGATCGCCAGCTTGCCGAACCGGTTCATCTGCACGAACGCCTCGCCCATAGTCTCGGCGGCGTTCATGATCAGGCCGACGATCGAGACCTCCGACAGGTCCACCGCCTCGCCCCAGTGCAGCGCCAGCGCCGGATCGCCCGTCAGCTCCTTCGCCGCCCGCATCAGCGCGATGTACTTCGCCATCGGCACGCGGTTATCCTGGTCCTGCAGGTCTTCGAGATTGATTCCGGACCGCTCCGCTAAGGCGGCCTCGTCCGCGCCTGTCGACACCGCCAGCTTCACCAGCCCGCGCGCAAGCCCTGCCCCAACCGTCAACTCAGCCATCGCCGTTCCCGTGCTTCGCGACGATCATGCAACCTGCGGTCATGTTTTTGGTCCCGGCTGTCAAGTGCGGGCGCATCCGATCCGCTGCGTTCTGCCCTCTAATCCACGGGTGCGGCGGAATAAGAGATGAACGCCGCGCGACGACATCCTCCTCAAGCCCAACAAGAGGCAAATACATGTTGAACCTGCCCCAGACCCTCTCTCTCGCCGCCGCCGCCACGCTTCTATTGGCGCCACTCGCCGCCGCCCAGACGCCAACACCTGCCGCGGCGCAGACGCCGCCCCAGCAGCCCGCGCCCGCTCCAGCCCCGCCGCCGGTCTATGTCCCCACCTCGCTGACGCCCGACGCCGATACGCCGCGCGCGCCGGACGGCCGCCCGGATCTCCAGGGCGCCATCTGGGCCACCAATTTCTTCCCCGTCTTCGAGGCAAGCCCGCTGGCGACCAAACTCGTCGTCTCGGAAGCCGAAGCGAAAAAGATGGTCGACACCATGGTCGCCGGCATGGCTTCCATTCCCGGCTTCAATATTGATCCCGAGGCGCATGACATCATCGGCGGCACCGACGGCCTGCCTCTCGTACGCGGCGAGCGCCGCTCGCGTCTCATCGTTCTGCCCGCCAGCGGCAAACTCCCCATCTCGCCCGAAACGAAGAAGTCGATCGCCGGCGTCGACCATATGGACGGCGCCAAGGACGATTACGAACAACGCCCCAGCGGCGAACGCTGCCTCGTTCTCAGCGGCAATCCGCCGATCTACGCCATCATCGCCTACAACCGCCTGCGGATCGTGCAGACGCCGACGCACATCGTGATCCACAGCGAGAACGGCGACGAGGCCCGCATCATCCCGTTCGCCACCGAGCACAAGGCGCCAGGTCCCAGATCCTGGTTCGGCGATTCAATCGCCCACTGGGACGGCGACACGCTGGTGATCGAGACGATCCGCCAGAACCCGAACGACCGCGTCCGCGGCCTCATGACCAAGTTCGTCGTTGGCGAGGACGCCAAGGTGAGCGAGCGCTTCACGCGCGTCTCGAAATCCGAACTGCTCTATCAGTTCACCATCGAAGACCCGAAAGTCTACACCGCCCCCTGGCTCGGGGAGTTCTCCTTCTTCACCACCTCCACCGGCATGTTCCCTTCCGCCTGCCATGAGCACAACTATTCCTTGCCGAACATCCTGCAGGGCGCCCGGGCGATTGAGGCAAAGACGGCTGGGAAGACGTACTAGCGGCCACGAATCTATCCTGGTGATCCTCGGGCTTGACCCGAGGATCCTGGTTCAATCGGCGCAAGAACTCTCGAACAGTCCCACGAAGCCTCCAACAGAGATTCTCGGGACAAGCCCGAGAATGACCCGTTGAAAGAAGCGGGCTAGAATCCACAGCTATCGATTGTTCGAGTCATTCTCGGGCACGGCGCGAAGCGCCACGACCCGAGACTCCTCTCTCTCGACATGACTGCACTCTCCTGAAGATTACACAATTCCGCCGAACCTGGCGCCGGACAACTCGGCCCAGTGCCCCACGCCATCTCCTGTTCCCCACTCCCAATTTCCGTGTTGACAAACTACTTTCATAAATATAGAAATATTGGCGAAGACAAAAACAACTGGAAATCGCCATGATCGCCCGTCCCGCCTGTATCCCCGCCCTCTGCTACCTGGATCCCAAAGCGGCTCTCGATTGGCTACAGAAAGCCTTCGGCTTCGAGATCGAGATGGTCATCGAGGATGACGCCGGAAATCCGGTGCACTCAGAGCTGCGCTACGGCGACGGTATCGTAATGATCGGCAACGAATGGAGCGCCGATCACAAATCGCCCGCCTCCGTGGGCCGCAAATGCACGCAGACCGTCCACATCCACATGGAAGAGAACATCGACCAGCATTGCGAGCGCGCCCGCGCCGCCGGCGCCGAAATAGTCGTCGAGCCCGACACGCAATTCTATGGCGACCGCACCTACCGCGCCCGCGACCCCGAAGGCCACATCTGGACCTTCGGCCAGACCGTGCAGGTCATGACCCCCGCCGAATGGGACAAGGTCGGCGGCGTGAAGACGCGCCTGAAATGACGCCTGACGCTTTCCGCAAACTCGCCTTGTCGCTACCCGAAGCAGTCGAGTCCTCGCATTTCGACACGCCCGACTTCCGGGTCGGGGACAAGATCTTCGCTACGGCGGGCCGTATCGACGGTCAGGCGGTTCTCAAGCTGACCGCCGATCAGCAACAGATGCTCTGCAAAGCCGAACCCAGAATGTTCGCGCCCGTTGCAAGCGCCTGGGGCCGCAAAGGCTGGACAAACCTGATGCTGGCAAAGACCAACGCCGCGACCGCCAGAAGCGCCCTCTGGATGGCCTGGCGCAACACCGCGCCGAAGAAACTCCTCAAGGCGCATTCCGAATGAGCGCCGTCAAAGCGATCAGGCAAAGGCCAGATCTGGACACGCTCCTCTCCGCGCTGGCCGATCCCGCGCGCCGCCGCGCCGTCGAACACCTGAGCGAAGCGCCGCGCCGCGCAGGCGAACTCGCCGACCTGCTCGGCCTCCCCGCGCCCGCCATGAGCCGCCACCTGAAAGCGCTCAAATCCTCCGGCCTTATCGCCGAAACCCATCCGGAATTCGACCAGCGCGTGCGCGTCTACGCCCTCAACACCGAACGCCTCGCCGAACTGAAGGACTGGCTCGCCAAAGCCGAACGCGGCTGGAGCGACCAGCTCGCCGCCTTCGCTAAACATGTCGCGAAGAAGAAGCCGCGATGACCTCCCCCAAGCCTGGCTCCAGGGTCGTCGTCTCCATCCGCGTACCCTGCTCGCCGATCCAGGCGTTCGAGGTCTTCACCGAAGAGATCGGAGACTGGTGGGCCGACAGCGAACTCTTCCGCTTCACGCCGCGCAGCCCTGGCGTCATGGCGTTCCAGCCGCCCGACGACCACGGCCGCAACGGCCGCCTGATCGAGCGCCTGCCCAATGGCAAGGAATTCGAGATCGGCGACATTCGTCACTGGCAGCCCGGCGAGCGCCTCGTCGTCGGCTGGCGCCATGCGAACTTCGGCCCGGACCACGCAACGGAAGTCGAAATCCGCTTCGAGCCCGTCGGCGCCGAGACCCGCGTCACCGTCGAACACCGCGGCTGGGACAGCGTGCCCCAGGATCACCTCGCCCGCCACGGCTTCCCCCTGTCGCTGCATCAGCAACGTCAGGGCGAACAATGGAAAGCCGGCCTCGAACGCATTCGCGTGAAGATCGCCGCTAACCGTTCGCGAACCCCCTGATGATTGATTGCCTGTGATTGACTGTAGACGCCCCGCCAGCGTATCCGCGCTGGTCCGATAAGAAGCCTGGAGCCGGACATGGCCAACGTAGCTGCCTCCTCCCCCTCCACCGGCCCCTCTCGGCTGGGCAAGAACGCATTCTTCTTCATCATCGTGACCGTGTTTATCGACATGATGGCCTTCGCCGTCATCATGCCGACGCTGCCCTACCTGATGGTCGAACTTCTCGACGGCAAGCCTGCGCTCGCCGCTGCACAGGCGCTCGCCAAGACCGGCGACCGCAGCGTGCTCGAAGCGATGATCTCGAACGCCGCGCCATGGGGCGGCTTCATCACAACCGTCTATGCGATCGTGAACTTCCTCTCGCAGCCCGTGCTGGGAAATCTGTCCGACCGCTTCGGCCGCCGCCCGATCCTGCTGGTGTCGATCGGCACGCTGGCGATCGACTTCCTTATCATGGGCTTCGCCCACTCGATCTGGCTGCTCTTCCTCGGCCGTTTCCTCTCCGGCATTTCCGGCGCAACGCATTCAACGGCCGGCGCCTACATCGCCGACGTGACGGAGCCGCATCAGCGAGCGCAGGCCTACGGCATGCTGGGCGCAGCCTTCGGCCTCGGCTTCATCCTCGGGCCAGCCATCGGCGGTCTGCTCGGCCAGTTCGATCCGCGCTGGCCGTTTTTCGCCTCGGCGATCCTGGCGGGCATCAACTTTTGCTACGGCATGTTCGTCCTGCCGGAATCGCTCGACCACGAACACCGCCGCAAGTTCGACTGGAAGCGCGCCAACGCGCTTGGTGCGTTCAACCATTTCTCGAAGATCCCGTATCTCGCCTGGTTCCTCCTGGCGCTCGGCCTCTTCAACTTCTCGCATTGGGTCTATCCGGCGACGTTCAACTATTTCGGCTCGTTCCGGTATGGCTGGGACGCCAACATGATCGGCTGGTCGCTGGCTGCCGTCGGCGTCGGATCCGCGCTGGTGCAAGGCCTGCTGGTGGGCAGGGTGATCAAGAAGTTTGGCCCGACGCAGATGGTCTTCTTCGGCTTCATCATCTGCATCGTGACGTTCGCGGCCTACGCCTTCGCCTTTGAAGGCTGGATGGTCTTCGTCATCATCCCGGTCGGCGCCCTTGCCGGCGTTCTCGGTCCCTCGCTCAACCAGATCATGACGGCCCGCGTGCCGCGCAACGCACAGGGCGAGCTGCAAGGCGCAATGGCCAGCGTGCAGGCGCTGGGCAACGTCTTCGCCCCATTTGCGATGACGCAGACCTTCCACTTCTTCACCCGGCCGGACGCGCCATTCCAGTTCGCCGGCGCCGCCTTCCTGCTGGCCTCCGTCGTCTGCACCATCTCGCTGCTGCCGCTGATCCAGGGCCTCCGTACCGTGCCCAAGGTCGAGGAACAGCCGCCCGACCCGAAGGACGAAGCGGCGCCGGAAGAAGCGACGGGCGCGACAGTCGCCGCGCAATCGGCCTGAGACAGCCTATGGCGATCGGGTCAAGGAAGTTCGGGGAGGAATTGCCGAAATCAGGAAGCGGGGGTCTTGCCTTTCATGAAGCCGAGCACCGCGCCAAGAACTCCGCCGCCGACCCCGCCTTCAAGCAGGTCCTGGACGTAGCCCATGATTGCGTTGGTGTCGCCGCCGAGCAGGTTGCCCAATCCGGCCGCCTGGGCGCCCGCTCCGACGCCGACGCCGCCGACGAGTCCGGCGATGACGTTGCCGATCACGCCAAGTCCCTTGCCACCAAGAAGCGAGGCGACAAGCGGGGCAAGCACGGCGCCGCCGGCGCCGTTCAGTATGTAGGGAAGGAACTGCTGTAGCTGATCCATAGTCACTCCCTCGGTTGCGCCTTGAACCACAGGGTTGCCCCACTGGCCTGGCGACACGAGGCTGAACCGCTTTCTGGGCCAAGTCTATCGCAGCCGCTTGACCCGCGCGTCCACTTCGGACTGTTGTCGCAACGACAACCGGAACCTTCTCAATGTCGATCGGCCCCGCTCGCCCTGCCCTCTTTCTCGACCGCGACGGCGTCATCAACGTCGACCGCAACTACATCTATCGCGTCGAGGATTTCGAATGGATCGAAGGCGCCGTCGAGACGATCAGAGCCTTCAACGAGCGCAAATGGTGGGTCTTCGTCGTCACCAACCAGTCTGGAATCGCCCGCGGCTTCTACACCGAAGAGCAGATGCAGGGACTCCACGTCTGGCTGCACAAGGAACTTGAAGCGCGCGGCGCGAAAATCGACCGCATCTATCACTGCCCCTTCCACGAGGACGGCACGATTCCGCGCTACACGCGCGACAGCTTCGACCGCAAGCCCAAACCCGGCATGCTGATCCAGGCGATGACGGATTTTCCGGTGGTGAAGGAGCAGTCCTTCCTGATCGGCGACAAGCAGGCCGATCTCGAAGCCGCCAAGGCCGCCGGCATACGCGGCTTCCTCTTCACCGGCGGCAATCTCTCATCCTTCGCGGAATGGGCGCTGGCTGATCTCGGTGAAACCCGCTGAAGCTTAGCCCGGCGGATTGGCCGGTTGCACAGGCGGCTGGGTCGACTGCGCCGGCGCCTGGTATTGAATTTCGCCCGCCGGCGTCGTCACCGGCCCGGTCACCGGATCGCAGGTCGCCCCGCTCCGCGTGATCACCGCCGTCTGCAGGTCCACCGCCATCTTGCTCGTCGGATCTGGCTCAAGCTCGAAAGCGCCCTGCGTCGCCTTGATGAAATAGACCGCTCCATCGCCCATCGCCTGGCCGCTGGTGGATTCGTGGATCACGTCCGTCGCGTTGGTCAGCTTCCAGCTCGAGCCCAGCACCTTCATGAGGCTGCCCTTGTCCGGATCGTCCGCGCTTTCGACGCGCGGGTGATAGGCGTTCGTGCAGTCCGGATCGAAATACGAGCCGCCCACCGTCTCGACGCGGAAGATCGAATCCATCCCGATCACATTGGCCCACGGTTTGAACTTCACCACCGGCCCGCCGACATTCACCAGCTCTCCGGTGACCTGATAATCCTTCGGCTGGTTGCGGAACACGCCATTGTCGGCCAGGTCGATCGTCGCGACATAGTTGAAGTCGGAGACCTTCTTGAGCGTCACCTTGCCGGCGACCCGCTCCTTGCTGAGCGCAACATACGTCTGAAGATTGAGCCCCACGAGCGCGACGATCGCGGCGCCGGCCAGCGTCAATCCGCCGAACAGAACGCGGAATGTGCCGGAGACGAACTTCGCCTTGAAGACGCGGCCGACCCCGCCGACCAGCATCAGGATGCCGATCAGACCCACGAACGCCGGAATCAGCCACCAGATCGAGAACGACATATCCGTTGAACCCTTCGCCCAGACGCCGGTTCCGCGCCGCTTCCGGGCGCGATCTCCTGCTGCACTGAAGGGTGTTTAACATGAAGGGCTAAGTCCAGCCCATCCCTGAAAAACGCCGGTGAACGCTGCGATTTCGGGAACGTAATGAGCAGGCTCAGAACACCCGTGGACGGTCCTTGCGCTCAAGGTGCAGGCCGCACTCTTCTTTCTTGAAGCCTACCCAGCGGCCCGACCGGATATCGTTCGGATCCTCCGGCCGCACCGTGCACGGCCAGCAGCCGATCGACGGATAGCCCTCCGCGACCATCGGATGGCGCGGCAGCTTGCGCTCGTCGAAATAGGCTTCGACATCCTCGTGCGTCCAGCTCGCCAGCGGGTTCACCTTGAACTTGCCTTCGGAGAACTCGACCACGGCAAGGTTCGCCCTGCCCCCGCCATGGAAGCGTTTGCGCCCCGTAATCCACGCGCCGAAACCTTCGAGCGCCGGCGCCAGCGGCCGCACTTTCCGGACTTCACAGCAAGCGTCCGGATCGGACTTGTTGAGCACACCCTTGGGATCGATCGCCTTCACTTCTTCCGCCACCGGATGAACTGTGCGGATATCGGAAAGCTTCAGGAAGTCGCGCAGCGTGTCGCGATACTGCAGCGTCTGGTGGAAATGCATGCCGGTGTCGATGAACACGATCGGCATCCCTGGGTCCACTTCAGCAATGAGTCCCAGCATCGCGGCACTCTCGGCGCCGAACGACGACACATAGGTGATCTTCCGTCCGAACTCCCGAACCGCCGCCCGGATGATGTCCTGCGCAGACTTGCCGCGCAGTTCGGCATTCAGGCGATCCACTTTCTGTTCGGGGGTTTCAACCGAAGACGTAGCGGCGCTCATTCGGCGGCCTTTTCCTGTTTCTTCCTGTGGCGCTTCATGAAGATAGTCTCGGATGTGTCCGAAGCCGCCTGGTAGAATTCTGAAAACTCGTGTGCGGAAAAATCGTAGACGTCTTCAGCATCTGTCTCTTCAATCACCATGGCGTCGAACCCGGCTCGGATCATCAGACGAAGCTGGTCGCGCAGCACCTGTCCGACGGCGCGAATTTCGCCCTTGTAGCCATAGCGGCGGCGCAGAAGCTGCGACTGCGAAAGCGCCCGGCCGTCGGTGTATTTCGGAAAGTTCAACTCGATCAGACGGAGACGGTCGAGGTGCGGCGCAAGCAGGGCCGGATCGTCGCTCGCCGCCAACCGCACGCCGATCGCCTCGTTGCGGGCGAGCAGCTGATCGTGCTCCGAAAGAAACCGTCCCAACGACACCGTCAGGCATCCACCGGGAGACAGCTCGTGTTCGTCCTCGACGAAGACCCAGCAATCGTCGACGACCTTGCCGTGCCTAAGCAGAGGCATAGAGCGCCTCCTTGAACGGCGCCTGGCCGAGCCGCGTTATGGTGTCGACCAGCTTTTCGGATTTCGACGAACGCAGTTCGAGATACTTCACGATCACGCGCCTGATCGCGGGCGCCACTTCCTCATGCTTGAGGCCCGGTCCCTGGATCTCGCCGATGGCCGCCTTCTCGTCGGCGCGGCCGCCGAACAGGATCTGGTAATATTCCTCGCCCTTTTTATCGACGCCGAGAATGCCGATATGGCCGACGTGATGATGGCCGCATGCATTGATGCAGCCCGACACGTTGATGTGCAGCGTGCCGACCTCGTCTTCGAAGTCCGGATCGGCGAACAGCGCCTGGATTTCGTTGGAGACGGAGATCGATCGCGCATTGGCGAGGTTGCAATAGTCGAGACCGGGGCACGCGATGATGTCCGAGCCGAGCCCGGCATTCGAGCTCGCCAATCCTGCGGCCTTGAGCGCGGCATAGACGGCGGGCACGTCGTCGAGCTTCACATGGGGAAGCGCCAGGTCTTGCTCGTGTGCGACGCGTATGTCGTCGAGACCGTATTTCTCCGCGATGTCGGCGGCGGCGCGCATCTGGTCGCCTGTGCAGTCGCCTGGAGCGACGCCCTGCGCCTTCAGCGCGATGTGCACCGAGATGTAGCCGGGTATCTTGTGTGCGCGCAGATTGTTTTTCGCCCAGCGTGCAAACGCCCGATCGGCAGCAATGGCCTTGTCCAGCTTGTCCGACTTCACCGGCAGCTTCTCGAATTTCGGAGGCGCGAAATAAGCAGAGATCCGGTCGACCTCCTCCTGCGGAAGGACCACCTTCTCCCACGCGAGCTGGTTGGCGAATTCCTCATCGACCTGGCGGCGGTATTCTGCCTCGCCCAACTCGTTGACCAGGATTTTGATCCGCGCCTTGTTCTTGTTGTCCCGTCGGCCATGGCGGTTGTAGACGCGCATGTTGGCTTCGAGATAGCTCAGCAGATCCTGCTTGCTCACCCAGTCGCGGACGGTCACCCCGACATAGGGCGTACGCCCGAGGCCGCCGCCGACGATCACTTCGAAGCCCGCCTCGCCCGCGGCGTTGCGCTTCAAGTGCAGGCCGATGTCGTGCACGCGAATGGCGGCGCGGTCGGGCGCTGCGGCGGTGACCGCGATCTTGAACTTCCGCGGCAGCGAGGTGAATTCCGGGTGGAAGGTCGACCATTGCCGGATGATCTCGCACCACGGCCGCGGGTCTTCCAGTTCGTCGGCGCAGGCGCCTGCGAGATGGTCCGAGGTGACGTTGCGGATGCAGTTGCCGCTTGTCTGGATGCCGTGCATCTCGACGTCAGCCAGCGCATCCAGCACATCCGGCATGTCGGCCAGTTTGATCCAGTTGTACTGGATGTTCTGGCGGGTCGTAAAATGGCCGTAGCCCTTGTCGAACTTGTCCGCGATCATCGCCAGCTGGCGCAGTTGCTTTGCCGATAGTTGGCCATACGGAATCGCGATGCGCAGCATGTAGGCGTGCAGTTGCAGGTAGACGCCGTTCTGAAGACGGAGGGGTTTGAAATTTTCCTCCTTCAGCTCCCCGGCTAGGCGCCGCTGCACCTGCCCGCGAAACTGCCTGGCGCGCTCGCGCACCATCGTCTCGTCGAACTCGTCGTAACGATACACCTAGGCCGCCTTCCGGGCGTGATCGATGCCCAAATCAGTCTCGACGCGCGCCACCCAGCGCTGCACCGATGGGAATTCGCCGAGATCGAACCCGCCTTCGTGCGCCCAGCGTGTGTAGGCGACGAGCGCGATGTCGGCGAGCGTCAGGCTCTGCCCCACGAAATAGTCCGAGAACGTAAGCTGCATCTCCATGACGCCCAGCGCCCTGCGCCCGCGCGCGAGAAGCTGAGGATCGAGGTCCTCGTCCGTCATGTTCATGAACTTCCGCCGGAAGCGCCGCACGGCGATGTAGGGCTCGTGGGAATACTGCTCCCAGAACAGCCAGCTCATCATCTTCGCCCGTTCGAACGGATCGACCGGGATCAGGTCCTGCCCGCGATGCGTCTCGGCGAGATACATCATGATCGCGTTCGACTGCGGCAGAATGCGTCCGTCCGGCAGGCGCATCACCGGCACCTGGCCCGACGGGTTCATCGCCATGAACGAATCCGACCGCGTGCCGCCCTCGACCACGCTGACCTCGACCCAGTCATAGTCGACATCCAGCCAGTCCGCCGTCCACTTGGTCTTGAGGCAGTTGCCGGAGATCGAGTCGCCGTAAAGCGTAAGCTTGGTGATCGGACGGTTGGGCATCAGTTGTTTCCTGCTTGCTTGCCGAACATCGGGTGATTTGTCGGGCCTCTGGCCCGTATGGTCTCGCGGATTGTTTCGCGCCCTGCAACCTTTCCGTCCGGCGACACCTGCATGAAATAGGGATCGGCGACGCGGGTCTGGTCCTTGGCCGCCCAGGCGAGGACATCGGCGGCGCCCACGCCGGTCATAACTTCGGCGTCAGCCAGGTCTTCCGACCAGTTGCGGTCCTTGGTCAGGTAAACCACACGGCCCGAGGTGGAGAGCCACGCCGTGATGACCTTCGGAATATCGGGTCCGAGCTTGGGCCGCTCCGAACTCACGACAGCATCCCCCACAGCGAGGCGAGCGTCGGTTTTGCTTTCCGCGTGTCGCCGACAGTAGCGCCAGCTTCGCGCTTCGCCAGCGCGGCAACCTCGCCAATGATCAGAAGCGCCGGCCCTTGAATGCCGTTCGACTGGATGATTTCCGGAAGATCGCCCAACGCGCCGAACGCAGCGATCTCGTTCGGCCGCGTGCCGTTCTCGACGACAGCGACCGGCGTGACCGGATCGCGTCCCGCGGCGACCAGGCGCGCGGCGATCACGTCGGCGGCGCCGACGCCCATATAGACCACGACCGTCTGGTTCGGCCGCGCAAGCGCCCGCCAATCCAGATCAGGTTCCTGCCCGAGCGCGGCATGACCGGTGACGAAGGTGACCGCCTGCGCACTGTCGCGATGAGTCAGCGGGATCTGGGTGACGGCCGCAACGCCGAGCGCCGCGGAAATGCCCGGCACGACCTCGACCTCGATGCCCGCCGCACGGAGCGCTTCGACTTCCTCGCCGCCGCGCCCGAAGATGAAGGGATCGCCGCCCTTGAGCCGCACGACGCGTTTGCCTGCTTTCGCCGCCTCGATCATGCGGCGGTGGATTTCGTCCTGCGGAACCGAATGCTCGCCCTTGGACTTGCCGACGGGCACGATTTCCGCGGCGGGCGACGCCAGCTCCAGCACACCCTTGCCGACGAGGCGGTCGGTGAAAATCACTTCGGCCTCGGCGATCAGCCGGGCGGCCTTGATGGTCAAGAGATCGGGATCGCCCGGGCCGGCCCCGACCAGGGCGACCCGTCCGCTTCCCCTGTTTGCTGTTTCCGCGCCCCCCGTCCGGAAGGCGGAATCGTCCGACATCAAATCGGGCCCTTTAGTTTTTCTTACGCATGCGCATATAACACGGCGCGCGCCGGGCCCAAACTAAGCGAGGGGCCAAGCGCCGTCCTCCAGCCCACATGGCCGGGGGCTGACTTTAGCGCAATGAACGATTCCTAAGCCCAACCATTAGACCCCCTCACCCGCCTCCAGACGCAGAAAATCTGCCAGAAAACGGCAATGTAAATGGCCCAGGAAGACCGCCTCCCGGCACTCAACGCGCTCCGCGCTTTCGAAGCGGCCGCCCGCCATCTCTCCTTCACCCGCGCGGCGGAGGAGCTGAACGTCACGCCCGGCGCCATCAGCCAGCAGATTCGCCAGCTCGAAGAGTTCGCCGGAGCGCCCCTGTTCCGCAGAACCGGCCGCCAGGTCCTGCTGACCGACGCCGGCCAGGCCGCCCTTCCCCTCCTCACCTCCGCCTTCGAGATGATGGCCGAAGCCGTCCATCACATGCGCGCACCCGCCCGCCGCGACCGGCTGATGATCTCGTCCGCCCCCTCCTTCGCCGCCAAATGGCTGGCCCCCCGGCTCGAGCGCTTCCAGGAACAGAACCCGGAGGCCGAGGTCTGGGTCTCCGCCGACATGGCGATGACAGACTTCAACTCGTCCGACATCGACCTCGCCCTGCGCCACGGCAAGGGCATTTATGAGAGCCTGCGGACCGAGAAGATCATGTCGGAATCGGTGCTGCCCGTCTGCTCGCCTGAACTGCTGAAAGGTCTTCATCCGCTGCGCTCGCCGGCCGATCTCGTCCACTACACCTTGCTGCACGACGAGAGCCCGGAGAACGATCCCTCGCGTCCGGACTGGAACGCCTGGCTCAAGGCGCGAGGCGTCACCACCGTTGATAGCAATCGTGGCCCCCGCTTCACCCAGTCATCGCTGGTCGTGGAAGCCGCCGCCTCAGGCCGTGGCGTCGCGCTGGCCAAGTTCGCCATCGCCTCGGGCGACCTCGAACGCGGCCGCCTCATCGCGCCCTTTGCGGACGGCGCCAGCGACATCGATTTCGCCTACTGGATCGTCTACCCCAAATGGCGCACCCCCTCGAAACTCGCCCGCACCTTCATGGCGTGGCTGAAGACTGAAGCGCAGGCGGGCGAAGTGACGGGTGTGTAGGTCACCCGCCGCGAGAACTATCCGCGATTGACTTCTCCTGGACCGTGTGGGCGAAAATTCTCGCGCCAGGCATAGGGGCTGTTGTCCGTGGCGGGGACCAAACGATATCGGGGCTTCATCACCTACAGCCATGCGGATCACGCGATCGCGCGGCGCCTGCAGGGCTGGCTGGAAAGCTATCGCATACCATTGGGCGTAATGGTCCAGATTGACGCCAATCGCCGCCTGGGCCGATTCTTCCGCGACGAAGACGAGATGCCGGCGACGGCCGATATCGGCGCTACAGTTCGAGGCGCAATCGAGGACTCCGAAAGCCTCATCGTCGTGTGCTCGCCCGCGTCAGCGACATCGCCCTGGGTAAATGCCGAGATCACACACTTCCGGCGAACCGGACGGGAACGGCGCATCTTTGCCGTCATCGTCGATGGCGTCCCCAACGCCGACGATCCGTCGCAGGAATGTTTTCCGCCCGCTCTTCGGATGGTCGATTCCAGCGATCCACACGCGATGCCGTTCGAGCCGCTGGGCCTGGATCTGCGCAAGGAAAGCCGGACCCGCGTGTGCGCCCGGCTGGCCGCAGGCCTGCTCGATTTGTCGTTCGATGATCTCTGGAAGCGGGAACAGCGGCGGCAAGTCATCCAGAACACTGGATTCGCGACGGCTGGCGCGGTAGCCGCGGCGGCGGCGATATCTGCCGGCTGGGCGATACTTGGTCTCTCTGCGAGCACAGCCGAACGGCGCTCCGTCCTCTTCGCAGAAGCCGCTCAGCAGCTGAACAATGAAGGTCAGCACGAACGCGCGATGCTTGTCGCGTTGATGGGCGACCCAGCAGGCCGGCAGTCTCTTGCAACCTCGTGGTTCAGGCCCGCAGGATTTCCCGCTGCGCAGGCGGCCCTTGAGAGAGGCTATATCGGCAGCACTGCGATCTGGGCCGGACAGGCGCCACTCGATGGCATGTCGGACCTTCTGCCGGGCGCCTCCAGAATCGATCCATCTGTCACGTCGGTCGGCATGGATCCGGAAGGCCGGGTAGTTGTCGGCTTTTTGGGCATCGGCGGTTCAGAAGACAATGACGTTCGCTGGTGGCGAACGGGCGGCGGAAAATCGCCGCAGGATTCGATCGATCGCAAGACATCGCTCCACCCGGAATTCCAGATCCTGCCGGGCGCCGCCGAAATTCTCATTGTCAGGGACGGCCACCCCGCCATCGTCGACATTGCGCGGTGGGAAACAACATCCAGCTATGCAGACCCGGATGGCGAATACACGGCAGCGGCGGCCGCCTCGCCTGATGGCGCATGGGTCGTCACCGCAACCAACGGCAACCGCGTCCTTCTCTGGCGGAAAGGCGCAGCAGAGCCAGAGCGCCGGTTCGAAAACCCTGGAAACGAATCCTTCGGATTCATCGCATTTTCCCCCGATGCACGCTTCGTTGTCGCCGGCGGATGGGAATTCGCCCGGCTGTGGCGCATCGACCAGCGCAAACCGCTGCAGACATTCGACGTCGACTCGGCGGTGACGGCGGTCGCCTTTTCCAACGACATGAAGCGGTTGCTGATCGGCCTCGAAGACGGTTCGACCGCTTCCTTCGACGTAGCAGATCCGGCCTTGCGCTACGACCTCCAGTCGGTCGGCGGAAGCATCAGGGCGTTGATGCCCCTGCAAGGGCGCCGTGATATCTGGGTTGGTTCGAGCAATGGCGCCCTCAGATTGTGGACCGAAGACGGTTTTGACCAGGCTACCACATTGCTGCAAGCGGAGGATCGCATCCGCTCGATAGCCATCGCCGCCGATGGCAGATTGCTCGCAACTGGATCGAGAGATGGACAGGTCATTGTCCGGCGACTCGAGCCGGGGCTGCCGGATACGTCGCTCACTATTTTTGAAGGCCGTCCTGTCCGCGCGATGACTATGTCGCCTGACAACACGCAGGTGCTGACGGCGTCAGCCGAAGGAGCGCTGCTGCGTCGCTCGCTCGCACGGCCGGACGAGCCTGAGACGCTGACGCCAGAACCCGTTCGGAGCGGGGCGATGGCGTTGTCGGCCGGCGGCCGGTATCTCGCGCGCGGTTTCGCTGATGGCGCAGTCAAGCTGTGGCGAGTGGGAGAGCCGGAACCGGTAGTCTCTTTTGTCATCACTTCCCCGGAACTTCAGCAGCAACGGTATTCGATATCACCAATCACGCGGGAGCTCCTCGATCCAAAGCGGATCACACAGATCGCGATCTCTCCTGACGGCAGTCACGTCGTGACCAGCGCCCCAAGCGAGACATGGGCTTGGTGGACAAGTGGCGGATCGGCCACGCGGCTCTCGGCCTTTGGAAGGGGCGCTTCGACTCTTGAGTTTTCACCCGATGGCCTGCGCATTCTAGTGGGGTCTGAACGCGGGGCGACGCTGGCCCTCGTCGACAAACCGCTTGGCGAGATCGGGACGGTATTATTTGATCGTGCGACCCGAAGCTTCGAGACAGGTTCGCCAGTGAAGGCCGCCGCTTTCTCGCCTGACGCTCGCTATCTTCTGCTCGGTCTCGACAACAGCGTGGTCCAGCTCTGGAGCATTCCGGACCAAAAACCGCTTCAGGACTTCAGGGCTCATGCTGGTTCGGTGCTCGACGTGGCGTTTCATCCCGGTGGCGGGTATTTCGCGAGCGCCGACCTTCATGGCGTCGTCAACCTGTGGCGGGTCGGCCAACAGGCGCCGGTCAGGACCTACGCCACTGACGCGAACTGGATCGCCGGTCTCGCCTTTTCACCCGACGGATCTCGCCTGCTGGCGGGTACGGACGACGGCAGGATGCTCATCTGGAGGATGGATCCAATTCTGGCCGAACCACCCGGCCGGCAGGTAGATCTTGCCTGCGAGAAACTGATCGCATTGGGAATGTCCGAACTTCTTACAGAGGACATCCAGCGCTTTTCTATCCTGCAAGACGACCTTCGGGATCCTTGCAGAAAAATCAGGCTGCAATAGCGCGGCGGCTCTGCAGAGCTTCATTCCTTCGTCCGCGCCTCGCAAAGGGGGGCCAGCTTTGGCGAAGGTGCTGCAATATCCCGACATGGCGGTGAAATCCGCTAGACCAACGAAAACCGTCAGCGCGGTGGGATCGAGTAGGTCACCACCGCGTGCGCCACGACGTCGCTCCCGTCGGAGCGGATGATCACGTCGCCCACCGCCAGCGCCTTTCCCAATTTCAACATCCTCGCTTCGGCGATCAGGTCGCCCGGTTGTGGCTTGCGGAAGAAATTGATCGACAGGTTCGTCGTCACCGCGAGAGGAACTCGGCCGATGGCGGAGAGCACAAGCGCGTAGACTGCCGTGTCCGCCAGCGCCATCATCGTCGGCCCGGAGATCGTGCCGCCCGGGCGAAGCTGTTTTCTGTCGTAGACGCAGCGCGTCCGCGTCGTCTTGCCGTCGGCGTATTCAACCGTCGAAACGCGCCCATCAGGAAAGACTTCCGCGAGGAATTCGTTCAGTTCGGCCGCGTCCATGTTTTGGTCCCGCCCAATGGGAAATGGAGCGGTAGCTTGCCCTTGCCCAGCGTCAACTTGAAAAGCCGCGCAACTGTGCTCCATTGCCCGCAAGGCCGTTCACAGGCTGCGGGAGATGACAATGAAGCCCATCAGGTTCCTTGCTGCCAGTGTGGCCTTTGCGCTAGCCGCATCCTGCGTGGCATCCGCGCCGGGCGCGCCGTCCGCCGCGCAGAATCCGCAGAACGTACTCGACAGCTACATTGCGAAGACCGATCCGAGCTTTGCCTGGAAAGTCGAGAAGACGTTCGCGGGGCCCGGCTATCACGGCGTCGTCATCGACCTCACCTCGCAGACCTGGCTCACGGCGGCGCAGACGGATCGCTCGGTTTGGAAGCACTGGCTGACGTTGACGATCCCGGACCAGGTCTCCAGCAACAAGGCGTTCCTGTTCATAGGCGGCGGCTCGAACGGCCGTGCGGCGCCGAAGGGGCCGAGCGAGAACATGGCGAAGATGGCCGTGGATACGAACTCGGTCGTTGCGGAGCTTGGCCAGGTTCCGAACCAGCCGATGCATTTCTCCGACAGCCCGAATGTCGATCGCACCGAGGACGACATCATCGCGTATCTGCAGGCGCGCTATGACCCCGTGAAAAATCCCGAGGCGCTGGTGCGCCTGCCCATGGTCAAGAGCGGCACGTCCGCGATGACCGCCGTGCAGGAGTTCATGGCGACCCCCGACGGCGGCGCACGCAAGATCGACGGCTTCGTCGTCTCAGGCGGCTCGAAGCGCGGCTGGACGTCCTGGCTGGTCGGCCTCGAAGACAAGCGCGTCATCGGCATGATCCCGATCGTGATCAACGTGCTCGACATCGACGCCACGACGAAACACCACTGGATGGCGATGGGATACTTCTCACCGGCGCTGGGCGATTATGTGAACCACAAGCTGATCCCCGACCAGATCGGCAAGCCTGGGCTGAATGCGGTGAACGCGATTGAGGATCCGCTGAACTATCGCGGCCGCCCGCGCATGAAGATCCCGAAATTCATAATCAACGCGGTGGGCGATGAATACTTCCCGCCGGACAACACCAAATTCTCATACCACCTGCTGCCGGCGAAGAAGCAGCTCCGCATGCTGCCGAACTCCAAGCACTCGACGCAGGGCACCGACATCGGCGAGAGCATGACCGCCTGGTACGGCGCGGTCATCAACAACAAGCCGATTCCGGAGTATTCGTGGACGGTGCGCGAGGATGGCGCGCTGGTCGTCAAGCCCGGCGCGAAACCCTCGCAGGTCCTGCTGTGGCAGGGGACCAACCCGAAGGCGCGCGACTTCCGGGTGGATTCGATCGGCAACGCGTTCACCTCGTCGCCGCTGCAAGCGCAGCCCGACGGAACGTATGTCGCGAATGTCGACAAGCCGGCGGCCGGCTTCACCGCCTACTTCGTCGAAATGACCTATCCGAGCGGAACAAAGTATCCGTTCAAGTTCACGACCGAGGTCTATGTGAAGCCCGATGTCCTTCCCTACCGCTGGGAAGACGCGCGCCCCATCATGGCGCCGGACAACAAGTAAGCCGATGCGAGGGGTTCCGGTCGCGAAGGATGTCGAGCACTGGCTCTCGCGGCTCGATGCGAAACACCGCACCGCACTTGAAAAGCTGCGCGCACAGATCAGGGCCGCGGCGCCGGGCGCGGAAGAAGTTATCAGCTATGGTCAGCCGACGTTTAAGCTGCACGGCCACCTCGTCGCTTTCGGCGCCTTCAAGAACCACCTCAGCTTCTTTCCGATGAATTCGGTGACCATCGCCCGCCACGCGAAGGAACTCGATGGTTTTGAGACTTCCAAAGGCACAATCCAGTTCACCCCGGAAAGGCCGATCCCGGCCGCCGTGGTGAAGAAGATCGTCAAGGAACGCATCGCGCAGAATCTCGAAATCGCCGATGCGCGCGCGCAAAAGAAAAGGGCCGCGGCGAAACCGCGGCCCAAATCCAAAAAACCGAAGCGCTAGCTCAGACGAGACCCTTCTCGAAGGTCGCGAGCAACCTGGCCCACGCCCTGTCGGCCTGCACCTGGTCGAACACCTGGCTGTCAGGCGGGCACCAGCCGTGCTGAGCGGGATAGACTTCGACCTCGGCAGGAATGCCCTTGGCGTCGAACGCGGCCTTCACCGTGTTCTTCACGGTCGGGTCCTGCGTATCGTCATTCTGCGCGACGGCGATCAGGACCGCCTTGGCCTGCATCTGCGGAACGAGCAGGTGCGGGCTGTTGGCCTTGGCAGTTTCAGCCGCGGCCGGGGCGGTCACAGCGAGACCACCGCCATGGAAGCTGCCGCCGGCTTTCACGCGACCCGGCACGAACGCCATCGTGCGCATCACCAGCGGTCCGCCCATGCAGTAGCCCGTCGTGCCGATACCGCGTTTGACATCGACCTGCTTCTGCTTGTCGAGCCAGGCGACAGCGGCGGTTGCATCCTTGCGGGTGTTCTCCGGATTGCCGACCGTCGGCCCCATCAGGCCGACCAGGCGCGTACGCACCGGCGGATCGGAGAATTTCTCAGTGGTCGCGTCGAACACCTGGCCCTTCTGGATGCGGTAGAACGGGTTCACCGTCAGAACCGCATAGCCCGACTCGGCGAGGCGCTTGCCCATCACGCGGAAGGCAGGGCGCAGGCCCATGATGTCCGGCCACACCAGCACGGCGGGGTGCTTACCGGATGACGGCGCGACGTAATGCGCGTCCATCGTGCCGTCGGCCGTGGTGATCTCGACTTCCTGCTCGGTCACGCCCTTGGCGTTCTCCGGGCTCGTGGCGCATGCAGCTAGCGCCGCCAGCGACATTGCACCGAAACCGCGGCGAGAGAGTTCGCCGACGTTGAATGCAGTCTCATTGCTGTCTTCGGTATGTTCGTCGCACATTCTCGCCTCCACCAGTGAGCGCTCCCTCACGGAGCTTGGGCGCAACTAATCAGGTTCTCGTGCGACGGGCAAATGCAGTCTTTGCGATACGCCAGCACGAGATATGATGCTTCAAACAAGTGGCCGTGAAGGCCCATCCTCTGGGAGGGATTTCGCGATGAAATTGCATCTTTCGGCGTGCCTTGCCGCCATGGTCCTGGCCTCTTGCGCCGCGCCCGGCCAGACGACGGTAGCCGATACTCAGTTCACTGCCGAGATAAGGCGCACCGCCTACGGCGTGCCTCATATCAAGGCAGAGGATATCGGCGGCATCGGATACGGCTTCGGCTACGCCAGCGCCGAGGACAATGTCTGCGAGACCCTCGACCGCATGATGACGGTGTCCGCCACGCGGGCGCAGTATCTCGGACCCGGCGACAAGAACGCCAACGTCGAGAGCGATCTCTATCACGCTCGCCTGCTCCAGCGTGGCGAGACCGAGAAGCTGCTCGCAGGCCCGAAGGACTCCCGCGACACGCCCTCGCCTGACGCACGTAGGCTGGCGCAAGGCTACGTGGCCGGCATCAACCGCTACATCCGCGAGGCAGGCGCGGCCGGCATCACCGATCCGCGCTGCAAGGGCCAGCCTTGGGTGCGCGAGCTGACCGAACTCGATTTCTGGCGCCACATGTTCACCGGCCAGACGGTGGATGCGTTCTTCGCTCCCGTCTCCAGCGCCGCGCCGCCTTCTGCCCAGCGTGCATCGCTCGCGGACGACATCGGCTTCGGCGATGTCGGGCTCGGCAGCAACGCTTATGGCCTCGGCAAGGAAGTGACCAAGGGCGGGCGCGGCGTGCTGCTCGGCAACCCGCACTATCCATGGGAGGGACCCAACCGCTTCTACCGCACGCACTTCACCATACCGGGCAAGCTCAATGTCGTGGGCGTCTCCTATGTCGGCATGCCGCTGATCCGGATGGGACACACCGACAGGATCGCGTGGACCAACACCGTCTCGACGGCGCGGCGCTATGGCTACTACGAGCTGAAGCTCGATCCCGCCAATCCGACGGCGTACATCTATGAAGGCAAATCCGTGCCGATGGAGCGCATGGACGTCACCGTGCAGGTCAAGGACGCAGCGCCCATCACCCGCACGCTCTACTCGACGCGCTACGGGCCGGTGATCTCCAGCGAGACCTTCCCCTGGACGAAGGATCGCGCCTTCGCCCTGCGCACGGTGAAGGTGGGCCTGCGCGATGTCGACCAGTACATGTCCGTCTGGCAGTCCAGCGATGTGCGCGACATGCGTGCGAGGCTGGCGAAGTACCAGTCTTATCGTTTCAACACGACCGCCACCGATTCGGGCGGAGAAACCTTCTTCGGCGACACCGGAATGATCCCGAACGTCACGCCCGCCCTCGCCGCGGCGTGCGCTACATCCGACGTGGCGAAGGAACAGTGGAAAAAGAACCGCATGCCGGTGCTCGATGGCTCGCGCGCGGCCTGCAAGTGGGACACCGACAAGGATTCGACCGAGCCGGGTATTTTCGGTCCGTCAAACTCTCCGCACCTGTTCCGCACCGACTACGTCACCCAGAGCAATGACAGCTACTGGCTGACCAATCCGAAGCAGCCGATCACCGGTCTCTCCCCGATCTGGGGCGATGAAGCGACGGCCCGCAGCCTGCGCACGCGTCTCGGCCTCGACCAGGTCGCGAAGCGCGTTGCCGGCACGGATGGCATCGGCGGCGCGAAGTTCGATTTGAAGTCGCTGCAGCAGGTCATCTACAGCAACCGCCATCTCGGAGCGGAGATCGCACGCGACGATCTGGCGAAGCTCTGCTGGACATCCGAAAAGCCGAAGATGCCCGCCGCCTGCAAGGCGCTGGCGAACTGGGACCTGAAGGTCAACCTCGACAGCCGTGGCGCGCACCTGTTCCACCTGTTCGCGGAGAACAAGGGACTGAAATTCAGGGTTCCGTTCGATCCGAAGGACCCAGTCAACACGCCCAACACGCTGGACGTCGCCGACCCCGAAGTCCTGGCGGCGCTTGAGAAGGCCGTCGACACGCTGAACGACCTGAAGATCCCGCTCGATGCCCGGCTTGGCGACATCCAGAGGGAAACGCGCGGCGCCGAGCGCATCCCGATCCATGGCGGCGCAGGCCCCGAAGGCGTCTTCAACGTTATCACAGTCGAGAACCTCGAACCGGAACTTGGCTGGACCAGCATCCGCCATGGCGCGAGCTGGATCATGACCGTGGAGTTCACCGATCAGGGACCGGTCAGCGAAGGCATCCTCACCTACTCGGAATCGGTCAATCCCAACTCGCCGCACTGGTCCGACCAGACGCATCTTTATTCGAAGAAAGGCTGGGACGACCTCCGCTTCACCGAAGCAGCCGTCGAAGCCGGAACCGTGAGCCGCAAGACGATCGGCCAGTAGCCAACCTGCGCGGTCGTCAGGCCGGCTTCTTCCGTCTCAGCCGCCGTACAAACAGCGCGAGCAGCGGCAGCGCCGCGATCGCCAGCATCACGGGGGCCATCTCCGCCGCCATGCTCGCCACGTCCGGCGGCGCGTTCGCGTCCAGCACGCCCGCCGCCTTCGCGCCCGCGAACGTGTAGGCCGTCACATACGGCACCACGCCCACCGCCGCCGCCGCGACGAACGGCGGCAACCGCGCGCCAAGGAATGCCGGCGCGACGTTCGAGATGCAGTAAGGCACAACCGGAATGAACCGCACCGCCAGCATCCAGGTGAACTGGTCGCGCTTGAACCCCTGCTCCACCCGCGCGAGATACTTGCTCGCCTTCGCCCTGTACTGCCCCGCCAGCACGCCGCGCGCGAGCAGGAACACCACGACCGCGCTCATGACGGTGGCGGCCCACGAGACGATCAGCGCCGGCCAGAAGCCGAACAGGATCGCCCCGAACACGATGATCCAGAGCTGCGCCGGAAACAGCACCACCGCCATCACCACGAAAAGCGCGATGTAGACGGCATAGGCCAGCAGCATGTTGTCCGCGACGAACTGCTGCGCCGCGCCACGCATCTCGACGGCTTCTTCCCAGGTGAGCAGCCCTGCGCTCGCCGCCCAGTAGATCGCGACAATTGCCGCGCCCGCCGCAACCAGCCACAGCACCAAGGCCAGCGGAAACTTGCCGCCGGGCTTTTCCTCAATTGTATCGGTCATGCCGCTTCCGCCGCGACCATCGCGTCGCGCCTACGGTCGATGTTTGGCACAAGAACATGAACAACAATGACCGCCACGATCTTCGCGCCTGCGCACAGCGCCAGCATCGGCGCCCAGCTTCCACCATTGTCCCGCACCCAGCCGGTGTATTCGTTCATCGCCAGGCCTGAGAACCCGGCGATGGTCGCGGCGATCCCGATCACCAGTCCCGTCATGCGGCTCGGGAAGACATCCGTCGCGAGCCCGAAAATGCTGGTCGAGAACATCTGGTGCGCGGCGAGCGTCATTCCGAGCAGGAACGCGGCCACCCACACATTCGGCGCCCAGACCACAGCGAACACAGGCGCTGCTAGCAGCGCGGCGATCACCATCGGCGTCTTGCGCGCGACGTTGAAGCTCCTGCCCTTCGCCAGCAGCCAGCTCGATAGCGTGCCGGCGAACAGCGAGCCCACGCCCGCCATCAGGAACACCATCGCCACCGGCAACGAGAGGCCCACCGTCTCGAGGCCGTACATCTTGTTGAACAGGTCTGGCCCCCAGAACAGCAGGAACACCCACACAAAGTCAGTGAAGAATTTCCCGAGCGTGATCGCCCATGTGCGCCGGTCTGCCAACAGCGTAAAAAAGGCGCTCCAGTTCCGCTCCGGCCCCGCCGGCAATGCCTCCACCGGCCCCGCTGGCCGCGGCAGCATGAACCAGCACGCCAGCCACACGAAACCCAGCGCGCCGGTGAGGATGAACGCCATCTTCCAGCCCCACGCCAGCGCGATCACCGGCACAAGCAGCGGCGTCGCCACCGCGCCGATGTTGGGCGCAAGGTTCATGATGCCCAGCGCCAACGACCGGTCATCCCCCCGGAACCACGTCGCCACCGTCTTCACTGCCGCCGGCAGGTTGATCGCCTCGAACGCCGCCAGCGCCACGCGCGTCGTGAAAAAGCCGGTGACCGTGGTCACCAGCACATGGGTCATCTGCGCGATGCTCCACCCTCCTACGCCGATGGCGTATCCGGCGCGAAGCCCGGCACGGTCTACGAACCAGCCGACCGCCAGCATCGAACCGATGGTCGCAAGCTGGAATCCCGAATTGATGTGGGCGTAGTCTCCGTCGGTCCATCCGAACTGCACTTCGAGTTCGGGCTTCAGCAGCGCCAGCGCCTGCCGGTCCATGTAGTTCAGCATTGCGGCGCCGAACACCAGCGCCAGCGCCGCCCATCGCACCGTGTCGGCGGCCGTGTACGGCCGTTCCGATATCGCCGTCATGACCGTTTCCCGCGCCCTGTTCTCTTTCGCCCGACTCTAGGCTGCCTGAAGCCGCAGCGCAAAAACATCACCGCTGGACCTGCAAACAAAGCCGCGGGAAGCTGGAAAAGCTCAACGGAGAGAAGCCATGATGCCCGGCGTCGGAACGCTCTGCCCCCTCATCCAGGTCTACGATATGCCGCGCGCGCTGGCCTTCTATCGCGACAAGCTCGGCTTCCAGCTCGACTCGGACAGCGGCGGCGGAGACGATGCCGATTGGTGCCTGCTCAAGCTGGGCGGCTCATCGCTCATGCTCAACACCGACTACGAGGCGGCGGAACGTCCGCCTGCCCCCGATCAAGCGAGAATTGCGGCGCACCAGGACACCGGCCTCTTCTTCAACTGCCAGTCGGCCGATGCGATCTACGACTATCTGAAGGCGCGGGGCGTTGCGCTCGATCCGCCGAAGACCGCCCCCTATGGCATGCGCCAGCTCTATCTGCGCGATCCGGATGGCTACGAGCTGTGCTTCCAGCATCCGGCCTGAGCGGAAAACAGGATCAGGTCGGCCAGCCCTCGGCTTTGGCCCATTTGAAGTCGGACGTAGCGGAAGACGCGAGCCGCTCCGTCTCGTAGCCCTCGGCCCCCGCGCCATAGACGCGGCCACCACTGATCTGGATGGTCAGGCGCTGCGAGTTTTCGATCTGGTTCTCCGCCGGCGCGTCGAACTCGATGCGATGGCGCAGCATGCCGCATTCGATGGTGACGCGCCGCATGCCCCCGATCCGCCGCGTGGAAACAACAAGACCGGGAATGCCCGGCGACCCGTCCGTCACCAGCGAAACATCCTCCGGCCGCAGATAGAGCTGCGCTGGTCCATCCGGCAGGCCCCCGACATCGAGTTCCAGCACGCGCTCGTCCAGAGTGGCGCGGCCATTGCCGACCTGCACCGGGATCACGCTCGACTCGCCGATGAAGGAAAAGACGAACGGCGTCGCCGGCTCGTCATAGATTTCGTCGGGCGTGGCGGATTGTTCGATCTTGCCTTTGTTCATCACCACGACGCGATCGGCGAGCTCCAGCGCTTCTTCCTGGTCGTGCGTGACGAACAGCGTCGTGTGTCCAGTGCGGTCGTGGATCTCGCGCAGCCAGCGGCGCAGGTCTTTCCGCACGCGCGCGTCAAGCGCACCGAACGGCTCGTCCAGCAGCAGAACGCTCGGTTCGATCGCCAGCGCCCGCGCCAGCGCCACGCGTTGTCGCTGCCCGCCGGAAAGCTGCGCCGGAAAACGGCGCTCGAGGCCCGAGAGCTGCACGAGGTCGAGCAGCTCCATCACCCGCCGCTTGATCTCCGATTCCTTCGGCTTGTTCTTCCTTGGCCGCGCGCGCAGGCCGAACGCGATGTTGTCCATCACCCGCATATGCTTGAACAGCGCGTAGTGCTGGAACACGAAGCCGACGCGCCGCTTCTGGATGCGGCCTTCGGATGTGTCTTCGTCGTTGAAGAAGATCTTCCCCGAGTCCGGTATTTCGAGACCGGCGATGGTCCGCAGCAGCGTCGTCTTGCCCGAGCCCGACGGGCCCAGCAGCGCGACGAGTTCGCCTGGCTCGACGTTCAGCGACACGTCATCGAGCGCGGCGATGCCGACATAGCGCTTGTTTACGTTGACGACGCGGACCTGCATAAAACTCCAAGTACTCCGGTTCAATGGCGCCGCTGCGCGGCGAGTTCGCCGGCGAACCGGGCTTCGAGCAGCGTCTTAATCGCCAGAGTGACAAGGGCAAGCGCGGCGAGCAAGGACGCCACGGCGAATGCCGCGGCAGCCTTGTTGTCGTTGTAGAGGATTTCGATGTGCAGGGGCAGCGTGTTGGTGAGTCCCCTGATGTGCCCCGAAACGACCGAAACCGCTCCGAATTCGCCCATCGCGCGCGCATTGCAGAGCAGGACGCCGTAGAGCAGTCCCCATTTCACGTTGGGCAGCGTCACCAGAAAGAACGTCCGCCATCCGCTCGCGCCGAGCGACACAGACGCCTCCTCTTCCGACGACCCCTGTTGCTGCATCAGCGGGATCAGTTCGCGGGCGACAAAGGGGAAGGTGATGAAGATCGTAGCGATGACGATGCCCGGCACCGCGAACAGGATCTTTATATTGTTGTCGGCCAGCCACGGCCCGATCAGGCTGTTGGCGCCGAACAGCAGCACGAAGATCAGTCCCGACACGACCGGCGATACCGCGAACGGCAGGTCGATCAACGTCAGCAGGAACGCCTTGCCCTTGAAATCGAACTTGGCGATGCACCATGCCGCCGCCACGCCGAACACCAGGTTGGCGGGCACCGCAATGAACGCGACGAGCAGTGTCAGCCTCAGCGCCGACATCGTGTCCGGCATGTTCAGCGCATCGATATAGACGCCAATGCCGCGGCTGAGCGCGGCGACGAACACCACCAACAGCGGCGCGATCAGGATCACGCCGAGGAACACAATCGCCACCGTCAGCAGCGCCACGCGCGTGCGCGGCCCCTCGCCGACCGCCTGGCGCGTCCTGTGCTTCTTTGCAGACGCCGCCTCAGACATGGCCGAACCACCTCCGGCTCCACGACTGCAGCAGGTTGATCACCAGCAGCAGCGCGAACGAGATGACCAGCATGATCGCCGCGATCGCCGTCGCGCCGGCATAGTTGTGCTCCTCCAGCCGGATCACGATCAGCAGCGGCGCAATTTCCGAAAGATAGGGAATGTTCCCGGCGACGAAGATCACCGACCCGTATTCGCCGACGCCTCGTGCGAACGAAAGCGCGAAGCCAGTGAGGATCGCCGGAAAGATGCCAGGAAAGATCACGCGCGTAACCGTGCGCCAGCGGCCGGCGCCCAGCGTCGCTGAAACTTCCTCGGTCTCGCGGTCGATCTCTTCCAGCACCGGCTGCACCGTCCGCACCACGAACGGCAGGCCGACGAAGATCAGCGCCATCGTTACGCCCAGCGGCGTATTCGAGACTTTCACGTTGAACCAGTCGTCGAGGATCGTCCCGAACGGACCGTTGGGCGCATAGAGCGTCGCCAGCGCGATGCCCGCCACGGCGGTGGGCAACGCAAATGGCAAATCGACCGCCGCATCCAGCCAGCGCCGCCCCGGAAACCGATAGCGCACCAGCACCCACGCCACGAGCACGCCGAAGATGGTGTTGACGATCGCCGCCACCATCGCCGCGCTGAAGCTGAGCCACAGCGCTTGCGCCACGCGCGGGTCCGTCGCGATGCGCCAGAACTCCGACCAGCCAAGCTGCGCCGACGAGAACGCCAGCCCTGCCAGCGGGATCAGGACGATCAGCGACAGGTACGCGATCGTGTATCCCAGGCTCAGGCCGAAGCCCGGCAGGACGCTGCGCCGCCGCCAGCGGAAGTTCTGCGCCGCCCCCGGCGCGGATGCAGTCATGCGCTATCTCGCCGGCTGGTAGATCTGGTCGAACAATGCGCCTTCGTCGAAATGCTTGGCCTGCGCAGCAGCCCATCCGCCGAACAGCGGATCGTCGATCTTCACCATCTCGATCTGCTTGAAGCGCGCAACATCGGCCGGATCGGCGGTCGCCGCATCGTGCGGCCGGTAATAATGCTTGGCCACGATCTTCTGACCAGCCGGCGAATAGAGATGCTTGAGATAGTCCTCGGCCACCTTGGTCAGGCCGTGCTTGTCGGCATTGCCCTGCACCACCGCAACCGGCGGCTCGGCGAGGATCGACATGGAAGGATAGACAATCTCGTACTTGTCTGCCCCGAACTCATCGAGCGAGAGATAAGCCTCATTCTCCCATGTCACCAGCACGTCGCCGATGCCGCGCTGCGCGAAACTTGTCGTTGACGCGCGCGCGCCCGTGTCGAGCAACGGCGCGTTCTTGTAGATCGTGCCGACGAATTCCTTGATCTTGGCTTCGTCGCCCGCGAACTGCTTGCTCCCAAAAGCCCAGGCCGCGAGATAGTTCCACTTCGCGCCGCCCGACGTCTTCGGGTTCGGCAGCACGACCTGCACGCCCGGCGTCGCCAGGTCAGGCCAGTCGCGGATGTTCTTGCTGTTCCCCGCGCGCACGACGAACACCATGGTCGAGGTATAGGGCGCCGAATTGGAAGGCAACTTGCCCCGCCAGTCGGTGGGAATCTTGCCGGTCTGCTTCGCGATCTGGTCGATGTCGTTCTGCAGCGCGAGCGTCACCACGTCCGCGTCCAGCCCGTCGATCACCGCCCTCGCCTGCTTGCCCGAGCCGCCATGGGACATGTTGACCTTCACGGTCTTCCCATCCTCGGTCTTGTAGGTCGCGGCAAAGTCGGCGTTGAAGTCCTCGTAGAGTTCCCGCGTCGGGTCGTAGGACACGTTGAGAAGAGTCACTGCCCCTGCATTCTGCTGCTCGCCGCATGCGGCAAGCGCGATCGCGGCTGCGAGCGCGAAAAGCTTCAGTCGCATCGGGAGTCCTCCGGGGCTCCCTATTACACTAGTGCTGAGGTCGTGTTTGTCAAAGTCAGGGGTCAGGCGACCGCATCCCGCAAACGGGGCGGCAGGCGCTCGCTGATCGCGTCGGCGATAGTCGTCCGGTCGAGCACGCCGCGCGTCGCATCCGCCACCTGCGCGAACACCCGGCGGACCTCGCAGGACGCCTCTTCCTTGCAGTCGTCGCAGCGCCGGTAGGCGATCTTCGACAGGCATGGCAAAGGAGCGATCGGCCCGTCGATAATGCGCAGCACCTCGCCGAACGAGATCGTGTCCGCAGGCCGCAAAAGCCCGTAACCACCGGCCTTTCCGCGCCTCGACAGCACCAGGCCGTGATGTTTTAGGTCGAGCAGGATCTGCTCGAGGAATTTCTTCGGGATGCTCTGGCTCTCGGCAATGTCGCCGATGAAGGTGGGCTGTCCGGGCGGCCGCTTGGCGAGCGCGACCAGGGCGCGCAATGCGTACTTCGCCTTCTGGGAAATCATCGCCTCGGTTCGCTTTCCCCCACCCGCTTGCCGACCATGGACTTATCGGCCCCACCTAAAACTATATCGACTTTGTAGAGTTAGTAAACCGCAGCAAAGGAAGCGGATTTCGTCCCGCGGTGCTCCCCTGCCCGAAGAATCCGCCTGCCTGTTGCTTCAGTTTTGTGACAGATGGCGGCCGCATCAGATGGACGGGCCCCATGGCGTCTTTTCTCATCCGCAGCCTGGCGATTGCCGGGCTCTGTCTCGCATCTTTGCCGGCCTTTGCGCAGGAGGCTGAAAAGCCGTTCCGGCTACAGGCAGCCGTCGGCGCGCCCGACTGGCTCAAGCTCTCGGGCTCCATCCGTCCGCGCTACGAAACGCTGGCCAACCAATTCTTTGCCGGCCGCACCGGCGATGACGAATATCTCGGCGTCCAGTCGCTGCTGAAGCTCGAAGCCGACACCGGCGCCATCATCCTCGGCGGCGAGATCCAGGACACGCGCCGCCTGATCGGCAATGAAGGCGGCGGCACGCCCGCGGAAGTCGACGCACTCGAGCCAATCCAGCTCTACGTCGCCTGGCGCCCCAAGGACTTCCTGATGGACGGCGCCAGCTTTGATCTCATGGCTGGCCGCTTCTCCATGGACATAGGCGGCCGCCGCCTCGTCGCGCGGGCCGGCTTCCGCAACGTCCTCGCAAGTTTCGACGGTGTGCGCGGCGTGTGGACCACGTCACAGGGCGTGAAGCTCACCGGCTTTTACACCGCCCCGGTCAACCGCGCGCCAACCGATGTCGAGTCCGCACTCGACAACGACGTCGAGCTTAACAAGACGGCAGAAGAAACGCGCTTCGCCGGCATCGCCTTCGAAGCCAAACTCCCCATCGACGCTGTCGGCGAGATTTACCTCTTCGACCTCGACGAAGATGACGCCAGCGACGTCCCGACGCGCAACCGCGATCTTTCCACCTTCGGCGTCCGCCTCAAGCGCGCACCCAAGGCCGCGACGTTCGACTTCGACCTCGAATACGTGCGCCAGACCGGCAGCGTTCGCGCCACCGCCAACCCCGCCGACCTCACCGACCTCGATCACGACGCCGACATGGCCCACCTCGAAGCTGGCTACACCTTCGACACCGCGTGGGCGCCGCGCGTCTCGTTTCACTACGACTTCGCCTCAGGTGACAACTCCCCGGCCGACCTCGACAGCGAACGCTTCGACCCGCTGTTCGGCGACCGCTCCTTCGAGTTCGGCCCGACGAGCATCTGGGGCGCTATCTTCCGCTCCAACCTCGACTCGCCCGGCGTGCGCCTCGAACTCAAGCCAAACAAGACCAACGAATTGATGAGCATGGTCCGCCAAGTGAAGCTCGACAGCCCCACCGACATCTTCGGCAATTCCGGCGTGCGCGATGCAACCGGCGCCTCAGGCGACAATGTCGGCACGCAGGTCGAACTGCGCTGGCGCCACCAGGTCATCCCCGACAGCATTCGCCTCACCTTCGGCGCCGCCGCCTTCATCCGCGACGACTTCCTCAAGACAGCGCCCAACGCCACGCTCGAGGGCGACAGCTATTTCGGCTACACGGAACTGCTGTTCCAGTTCTGACGGACTTGAAGTTGGCGCGAGACAATCAACGCCCAATCCAAACATCTGTTCATCCGGTTCCATCACGAAGCGGCGAGAGATGTAATCGATTGTCCCAAACCCGCCCTCTGGGACGGGTTGGCGCCAAAACTATAGAGCCTCGACCGACACATCGGCCTCATGTCTGCGTTGAAACTACGACGCAAAGACTTGGAGGGCCTCCCCGTGCCGCTCGACACCACCATCGACCAGGACCAGCTCGCGCTCGCGCCCGAAGCGGATGAAGCCGCCCCGCCAGAGAAGCGAGGCTTCCTCTCCGCCATCCCGCGAAAGCTGCGCCCCTGGCTCGGCGCCGCCATCGTCGCCGTGATCGCGCTCGGCGCCTGGATGATTTTTGGCGGTGGTGAAAAGAAAGCCGAGATCGTCACCGCCGAAGTCACCCGCGGAGACATCGAGCAGACCGTGCTCGCCACTGGCATCCTCGAACCCTCGAAGCTCGTCAGCGTCGGCGCCCAGGCTTCCGGCCAGGTGAAGAAGCTCTACGTCGAACTGGGCGACACCGTGAAGGCCGGCGATCCCATCGCCGAGATCGATGCTCGCACGCAAACCAACACCGTCAGCAACGCACAGGCCGGCTTGTCCAACGTGCGCGCCCAGCGCTCGGCCGCCGCCGCCAGCCTCACCGAAGCGCAACTCGATTACGCGCGTCAGCAACGGCTGTTCGCTGAAGGCGCCGCCGCCAAGGCCGATTTTGAATCCGCCCAGTCCCGCCTGGCCAATGCCCGCGCCAACCTCGCCGCGGCCGATGCGCAGATCAAACAGGCCTCGCTCCAGCTCAACACCGCCGAAACGAACCTCGGCTACACCAAGATCGTCGCCCCCATGGACGGCACCATCGTCGCCATCGTCACCGAGGAAGGCCAGACGGTGAACGCCAACCAGTCAGCGCCCACCATCGTCATGCTCGCCCAGCTCGAGCAAATGACCGTCAGCGCCGAGATCTCGGAAGCCGACGTCGAAAAGGTCACCGCCGGCCAGTCGGTCTACTTCACCACGCTGGGCGACACCCAGCGCCGCCACTACGCCAAGCTGCGCGCCGTCGCGCCCGCGCCCGACTCGATCGAGAACCAGACCTCCTCGTCCAGCTCGGCCTCTTCCGCAAGCGCCGTCTACTACAACGGCCTGTTCGACGTCGATAACAAGGACGGCAAGCTGCGCACCGGCATGACCGCGCAGGTCTACATCGTGCAGGCGTCCGCCAAGGACGCAATCACCGTGCCCTCCGCCGCGCTGGAGCGCAAAGGCCGCGGCCGCAATGCGACCTACTCCGTCAAGGTCGTCGGCGAGAACGGCAAGACCGAAGAGCGAGCCGTCAAGATCGGCATCAACACCAGCGTCGAAGCGCAGGTGCTTGAAGGCCTCAACGAAGGCGAAAAGGTTGTCGTCGCCGAAGTCACGGCCGCGCAGCAACAGACCAACCGCAACGCCGCCCAGCAGCGCAACCCGCTCAACCCGATGGCCGGCGGTCGCCGCGGCGGCGGCGGCGGAGGCAGCCCGTGACCCCAGCCGATACCTCAACCTGGCCACGCCCGCACGCCACGCCCGCGCGCGCCGCTCCGCCGCTGATCGAACTCAGGAAAGTCCGCCGCGAATTTCCGGCCGGCGACGAGGTCGTCGTCGCCCTGAAAGACGTCAGCCTCACCATCGAAAGCGGCGAGATGGTCGCCATCGTCGGCGCATCCGGCTCCGGCAAGTCGACCCTGATGAACGTCCTCGGCTGCCTCGACCGTCC
>JAUYPV010000076.1 GCA_030697555.1 Hyphomonadaceae bacterium | reverse complement strand
GCAGTCCCTGGAAATCCCTCCCACTTGGCCGTCACTGTTTGCGCGGCGTACGCAGGAGCTGAGCCCTGGGGGTCTTTCACCCCCGGCCCTTTCTCGTGAGAAAGGAAGACTCCACGCTCGAACACATCGCCGCCGCGCCGTTGAACAGGTGGTACCGACTGCCCTCCTGCGGATGCGATGGGCGTGAGTATAAAGGCGTCCCGACCCAGCAGGATAAGTTGCACGGTTTTTTCGGGCGGGTTTTCCGCGAAAGCCCTGCAAGCCTCTGAGGCGCTTGCGAATCTTTTTTCTGAAAAACTTTTGGCCCGTCTCCTTAACCTGCGGATTCGAGCGCTCGACCCCGCAGGTTAAGGGCGGCGCTCACTGCCGGTGGCCGCATCGGTGGGGTCCGCGCCTTTCGCTCTGCTCCATACACCCTGCGTGTGTCCGCTAGGTTCCTGGCGCTGCCGTGATGGCCCGTTCCTGGGCGCGGATGTCGATTTCGAGACCCGGTGTGGAGCGGAATACCATCATGTGGCGGTAGGCGGCCGTGTAGTTCGGCCACTCCGGCACCTTGTCGTTCCTGGGGTCGCCGTTCCTGGCGAAGGCGAGCCAGCTTTCCGACATCTGGTCGGCGATGGCCTGCGCCTCCGGGCCCGTGCCGGACATCGATTCCGACTTGGCAATGTTGTCGAACGCCATGCCGATGTCGAGCGCGTGCGGGACGTAGCGCTTGCCTTCCATGACCGGCGTCTTCCAGTCGAGGTGATAGAAGAAGACCGGCGCGCCGCCAGGCGCGGCCGACTTGCGGTCGGCGAGGGTGACGCTGTTGCGGAAGAACTGGTTGTCAGCGGTCGCCATGAAGTAGAGTTCCGGCGCCTCGATGTCCGGATGGTTCTTGCGGTAGACGTCGATGATCTTCTTGACATCACGGCCTGGAAGCGCGCGCTGCAGCTCCTTGCCGACCGTGTCGAAGGTGACGTCAAACAGGGCTGGGTTCGTGCCGCCTTCAAGGGATGTGCCCTCCGTGCGGTTGCAGCCGATGAGCAGCGGAACGTCGTTCGATTGCGGTGCGGCGTCGGGCTCGAACGGATGACGAGGCGTGCTTAGCCCGATCGAGGGGCCGGCGCCCGCACCGGCTACGCCTTCGGCTGCCGCCTGGATGTCGGCGACAGGCTTGGCGAGGATGTCGGCGATGGTTTCCTTCGCGAGCCCGAGCTTCTTGACGACCTCGTCCGTGGCTTTGCCGGCCGCCGCTGTCTCCTGATGGCGGATACGCGGGCCGGACTGGACGACGGCGCGGTGGAAGAGGCCCTTGGCCTTATCCATCGCCATCAGCGTACAGACTTTCGATCCGCCGCCGCTTTCGCCGAAGATCAGAACCTTGTTCGGATCGCCGCCGAATTTCTCGATGTTGTCGCGCACCCACTCCAGCGACTGGATCATGTCTAGCGCGCCAACGGCGCCGGAGTCGGCAAACTGTTCGCCGTAGGAGGAGAGGTTGAGGTAGCCGAACAGGTTGAGGCGATGATTGGTCGTGACGACCACGACATCGCCGCGCTTGGCGAGGCGTACGCCGTCATAGGCGTAGGATGAGCCCGATCCGGTGGCGAAGCCGCCGCCATGGAACCAGACCATGACCGGGCGTTTCTTGTCGTCGGTTGCCGGAGTCCAGACATTCAGGAAGAGGCAGTCTTCACTGGTCGGCAGCGGCGGATCGGGGCGCCAGGAGGCAAACAGGCCGCCGCCGTTTCCGGATGGGGGCTGCGGCGCCGAGTTGGCGTAGGCGAGAGCGTCCTTGGTGTCCGTCCAGGCTTCGGGCGCCTTGGGCGGCTGGAAGCGCGTGGTCGCCGTGTCGGCGCCGTAGCGCACGCCCTTGAAGACGGTGACGCCGTCCTCAACGAAGCCTTTGACCTTGCCATGCTTCGTCTCGACGATCGGGTCCACCGAAACTGCGGACGCAGTCGGCTTCTCCTCGCACGCGGCAAGTGCTGCTCCAGCACCGGCAAACGCCATGATGGCGACACCAGCCTTTAAGACGGCCCGGCGGCTGCCGAACTTGATCGATTCCATGTCTCACTCCCCTGATCTCTTTTTTGCATCCGTATCTTTTTGCCGGATGTCGTTGCGGAGCCTAGGGCGCGGCGTATTCTGCGTCCAGCAACAGTCGATGACGATCCGGACACAAGGCGGCTGACGGGCCTTCTGCCGGTGAAGAGGAGCTACATGACACCGTCAGGTCTACCCCAAACGATACCGCATGGCTTCGAGCCGCATTTCCGCAAATCGCCACTGACCGATCCGTGGGAGCCGATATATTCCCAGCGATTGCCCGATCGCGTCATCATCGGACTCCATACGCGCGAACCGCACTGCAACTCACGCGGCCTGCTTCACGGCGGACTGATCGCCGCGCTGGCGGACAATGCGATGGGGCTGTCCTGCGTGCAGGTGTTGATCGGGCAAGGCCGCAAGCCCGAGGGCGGGTTGGTGACGGTGTCCATGTCGACCGACTTCATCGGGACGGCGAAGCTCGGCCAGTGGCTGGCGGTCGATACGCAGTATGTGAAGACCGGCCGGACGCTGTGCTTCGCGCAGGCCTTCGTGACGGCAGATGGCGAAGTGATCGCGCGCGCCGATGCGCGGTTCAGGGTGCTTTAGCGGTCGCGGGCGCCGGCTGCCGCAGGATCATGATCTTCTGCCAGATCTTGCGGGAGAGATTGCCTGTCAGGTCCTCGATCTCGTTGACGGTATCGATGATCACCGGATCGCGCACGTCCTGCATGTAGAGCGCGGCGAGCTTGGCCGTCAGCGCCAGCATCTCGCTGCAATAGTCGAGATAGCGCATCAGTTCGAACTCGCTCATGTGGTGCGGATCGGACGAGGCGGTTTCCTTGTAGGACGTCATCAGCGTCGTTGGATCCTTGGTGAGCTGGTGCATGTCCACCACGTGGGCGATAGAGCGCAGCTCATGCAGGTCGGCCAATACGCGCTCGCGCCGCATGTTCGATTCAACGTTCAGCAGGAACCAGATCGCCGCGCCTGCCAGGGCCACGATGTTGAGCACCGCCTCGATGCCCTGGAGGACGTCGAAGGCTTCGTTGCTCACCGACAGGGATTGCAGCGAGGCCGCGATCCAGATGATGCCGGCGGCGCCGAGCGCGATGGCGGAGGTGACGCCGGCCTGAATCCATCGATTCGGCCGGGACACCCAGGACAGACGCTTCCTGTCCTCGCGGGCGATCGTCAAAAGTTCGGTGCACAGTTTCGCAAGCCCACGGCCCGGAAAACGCTCCTCGATCCGCTTCTGCAGCGTCTCGATGGTCGTCTCGATCTTTTCAGCGTTGAGAGAGCGATAGGGCATAACAACTGTGAGTAATGCCGTGCATCGCTGGACGGGGAAAGGGGCAGGGTAGAAGTTCGCGCCCGAACACTCGTGGAGATGATCGCTTGCGCGCGACCCGACGAATCCAGTGGGTTCTGCCCAGCGTCTGGTGTGCGATCACGACCGTCATCATCGCGTCGGGCCTTCAGGTTCCGATGTCGGGCGGGCTGAGTGAGGCCGGCTTCAGCTATGTGCTGGGCGTGGCGAGCCATGGCGAGACCTATCGCTACGGTCTCGCGCTCTATGCGGCCGCCTCGGCCCTGCTGGGCGTTGGCTTCATGTTCATTCCGAAGATGACGTCCTGGCCGATCAACCGGGGCATGGCCTGGTCGACTCTGATGCTGATGGCTGTCGGCGGCGCACTGATGCTGGTCGTGCCGCAGGTTCTCGTGGCGATGACGGCGGGCGCGAACGACAACGCATGGTCGCTGGGCCAGGTATGGTCGGCGGCGTGGCTGGAGGCAGGCGCGCGTGTTTCCATCGCGGGCGGTCTGCTTGGATTTGCGACGCTGGTCGACGCCTGGATACGCCGGCCGCGCTATTCGCCGGCTTCGTCCTCGTAGCCCACGAGATGCAGAGGCCGCGCCTTGCGGCCTTCGAGTTCCGCCCAGCGGGCCAAGGCATCGTCGCGCCCATGTGTGACCCATAGCTCGTCCGGGTTCACCTCGCGCACCGTTTCGGTGAGCTCATCCCAGTCGGCGTGGTCGGAGATGATGAGCGGCAGTTCTATGCCGCCGGCCTTGGCGCGCTGGCGGATATTCATCCAGCCAGAGGCGAAGGCGATCACCGGATCGGGAAAGCGCTGCGCCCAGGGTGTATTCGTCGCCGATGGCGGACAGAGGATGATCTTGCCGGCGAATTTCTCGCTCTGGCCGCGCTGGCCTTTTTCGAGTGTGGCGGGCTTCAGCGCGCCGAGTGGCACGCCAAGCCGCTCATACATATCGCACAGCGCCTTCAACGCGCCGTGGATGTAGATGAGTTCGTGGTAGCCGGCGTTGCGCAGCTCGCAGATCACGCGCTGCGCCTTGCCGAACGCGTAGACGCCGACGAGATGGGCGCGATCCGGAAAGGCGCGGATCGAGTCCAGCAGTTTGCGGCACTCGCCGGATGCATCCGGATGGCGGAAGACGGGCAGGGCGAAGGTCGCTTCCGATATGAAGATGTTGCAGGGGATGACTTCGAACAGCCTGCAGGTCGGATCGGGCCGGCGCTTGTAGTCGCCGGTGCAGACCATGGTGAGGCCCCTCCACTTCACCTCGACCTGCGCGGAGCCGATCACGTGGCCGGCGGGGACGAGCCGCACATCGACCTCGCCCACGCGCGTCGTCTCGCCATAAGCTGCGTACTGGCGCGACTGCGCGAATGCCTCACCGTAGCGGACGGACATGGCTTCCAGCGTTTCCGGTGTCGCCAGCACGGCGCCGTGCCCGGCGCGGGCGTGGTCGGAATGGCCGTGAGTCACCACCGCGCGGTCAACGCCGCCACGAACGGGATCGATGTAGAAATCGCCCGGCGGGCAGTAGAGGCCCTTCGGTGTCGGGCAGAGCAGGTCTTCGGGGCGGATCATCCCTCAGATATAGGCGGCCAGGCAGAAATCACAGCCCGGGAACTCGCGAGGTCGGCCGCTCAGGGCGCGAAGACCGGAATGCCGCCAATGAGCGACTGGATGCTCTCGCTGTAGTATTGAAACACGACGGGCAGGACGGCCGATACGACTACGCCGATGAACGCGAGAAGGCCGGAGCGGCCTTCCTTGGTCTGCAGCCACCGATCGCAATCGACGGCGATCTCGGCCGCAGCGCCGCGAATGGTCGCTGGGCTGTTGCGGAAGGTCGTCAGCCGCTCGGCGGCGGCAAGCACGAACAGGCGGTAGTCGAGATACTGAACCTCCTCCAGCGGAGGCAGGCCGAGCGCGGCGCCTGGCGCGGGCCGCTGGTCTTCTTCAGGCGGCTGCTCGTAGGCGGCAGGCACGCGGCCGGAAGCATCGATGACCTGAAGGTTGTTGGCGGCCGAGGGCGCGGTTTCCGCCTGGACCCTGAGCAAGTCCGCGCCAGGGTTCGAGAACAGCGAGGTTGCACGCGGCGTCATCATTTTGAAGAACGGGCGGTCCTTCCCCATGTCGTCGAGGATGATCTGCATGTTGCGGAAGACGCGGCCGATCGCTTTCTGGCGGTAGTCATCGGCGACGCCCATGTCCGTCGCGATATTCACACGGCGGCATTCGTCCGAGACCTTCTGCAGGATCTTGTTCTTGTGCGCCTGATAGCGGGTGCGCCCGATCAGATAGGGGACAAGGACGAAGATCAGGAATGTCGTCAGGTAGATGCCGGCGCCGGCCAGGATGTAGATCGGCTGACGGCTGAGTTCGTCGAACCGGAAGGCATAGAAGGGATAGGCCGCGGTCCATCCCGAGACGAGGTAGGTTCGCAGGGACCATGCGAAGATCTGTACGCGCTGCTGTCGGGACGTCTCCTTCGAGAGCAGCATGATCCCATAGAGGAAGTTGTTGAAGACGAACCAGCAGCCGGTCTGGACCGTCATCAGCAGCAGGCCGATCTCGAACAGCCCTTCATTGGATTGCAGGTCGACCTGATGGGCCTTCTGGAAGGCGAGGTAGATCATCACGATGGGTAGCGCCACGGCTGCGAGCAGGACCGGTATTGCGGACAGCCCCTGCTGCACCGGCTTCATGAAGGCGCGCGTCAGTGTGCCGATGTCGCGATCGCGGAACGGATGAAGCAGACCGGCGGCCGCATAGATCATGAAGACGATGACGCCGCCGAACAGCAGCATGACTATCGCGCCGGCAACCAGCGGCCATTGGATG